>JBNMGS010000238.1:0-3892 GCA_050872365.1 Lachnospira sp. | reverse complement strand
CTTCATTGGGAACTTTTCTTCATATTCCTTAATATGCGCAATCCAGTCTGCATGGTCGAGCTGTTCAAGCTTGGCATTAACTCTTTTAAGAATCTCAAGCGCATCACCTACAACCGATGCATCCGCATGTATATTTTTATTAATTTCAGCTGCATCTACATCGAACTGAAGAATCTTAGCATTCTTTGCAAACTTTTTAGTATTACCTGTAACTCTGTCTGAGAATCTTGCTCCTATTGTTATAAGAAGATCACATTCTGACACTCCAAAATTAGATGTCTTAGTTCCGTGCATACCAAGCATTCCTGTGTAATGAGGATCAGAACCGTCAAATGCGCCTTTACCCATAAGTGTATCACATACCGGTGCATCTACCTTTTTAACGAATCTTTTAAGCTCTTCTGATGCTCCAGATGCTATAACACCACCACCTACAAATACATAAGGTATCTTGGCAGCCTTAATCATAGCTACTGCATTCTCAACATCTTCTTCCTTAATAGTATCTGTTATTCTTTCTATTGGCTTAGGTGTTTCCTTTATGTAATCACATTCATTAGCTGTTGCATCCTTTGTAATATCCACAAGAACAGGACCAGGACGTCCTTCCTTTGCTATTCTGAATGCTCTTCTTAATGTATTGGCAAGATCCTTTACATCTTTTACGATAAAGCTGTGCTTAGTTATAGGCATAACTATTCCCGCTATATCTACTTCCTGGAAACTGTCTCTTCCAAGAAGAGGAAGTGTTACATTACACGTAATAGCAACAATAGGAATAGAATCCATCATTGCTGTTGCAATACCTGTTACAAGGTTAGTTGCACCAGGGCCTGATGTTGCAAAGCATACACCCACTTTACCAGTTGCTCTAGCATAACCATCAGCAGCATGTGAAGCACCCTGCTCATGAGATGTAAGTATATGTGTAATTTCATCTGAATGCTTATATAACGCATCATAGACGTTAAGAATAGCTCCACCAGGATACCCGAATACAGTATCTACGCCCTGCTCTTTTAAACATTCAACTATAATCTCTGAACCATTTAATATCATTAGTCCAACTTCCTTTCATTATATTTATGCATAATACTTTCTGATTATCATAATATGATGTCAATCAAAAAAACTTTATTATAACAAATGTCTATGAATCACTTTTCTATCTGCAATACACAGACATTTTTTCCAAATGTGCTTATTAAGCTTCTGGAGTCTTTAATATAGCGCCTCTGTTACCAGATGTAACCATAGCTGCATATCTCTTAAGATATCCTGTTGTTACCTTAGGCTCTCTTGGCTGCCACTTAGCCTTTCTTGCAGCAAGCTCTTCATCAGAAACCTTAAGTTCAAGCTTAAGCCCTGGAATATCTATGCTTATGATATCGCCTTCTTCTACTAAAGCAAGAGGTCTACCAACTGCTGCTTCTGGAGATACGTGACCGATAGATGCACCACGGCTTGCTCCTGAAAAACGTCCATCTGTTATAAGTGCAACTGATGAGCCAAGACCCATACCTGCAATAGCAGATGTAGGATTAAGCATTTCTCTCATACCAGGACCACCCTTAGGTCCTTCGTATCTGATAACAACCACATCACCAGGTACAATCTTTCCACCCTTGATAGCTGCGATAGCATCCTCTTCACAGTCAAACACTCTTGCTGGTCCTTCATGTACAAGCATTTCATCAACAACTGCTGAACGCTTAACAACAGAGCCATCTGGTGCAAGATTACCTGAAAGAACTGCAAGTCCTCCTGTCTTGCTATATGGTCTGTCAACCGGTCTTATAACCTCTTCATCCCTGTTATAAGCTGTTGCGATACACTCACCAATAGTCTTTCCTGATACTGTCATACAGTCTGTGTTAAGAAGTCCGATATCTGCAAGTTCCTTCATAACTGCATATACACCACCCGCTTCGTTAAGATCTTCCATATATGTAGGACCTGCAGGTGCAAGATGACAAAGGTTAGGAGTCTTCTCACTTATAGGATTAGCAAACTTAATATCAAAATCAAAGCCAATCTCATGTGCAATAGCTGGAAGATGAAGCATACTGTTAGTAGAGCATCCAAGTGCCATATCAACGGTAAGTGCATTCATAATAGAATCCTTTGTAATGATATCTCTTGCTGTAATACCCTTATTAACCATATCCATAACTGCCATACCTGCATGCTTAGCAAGCTTGATTCTCTCTGAATATACTGCTGGAATAGTTCCATTACCGCGAAGTCCCATTCCAAGAGCCTCTGTAAGACAATTCATAGAGTTAGCTGTATACATACCTGAGCAGGAACCACATGTAGGACATACTTTCTCTTCGAACTCGAGTACGTCATCTTCTGTCATAGTTCCTGCAGCATATGAACCAACTGCCTCAAACATAGATGAAAGACTTCTCTTCTTTCCCTTAACATGACCTGCGAGCATAGGTCCACCTGATACAAATACTGTAGGAAGGTTAAGTCTTGCTGCTGCCATAAGAAGTCCCGGAACATTCTTATCACAGTTAGGTACCATAACAAGTCCGTCAAACTGATGAGCAATAGCCATACACTCTGTAGAATCAGCTATTAAATCTCTTGTTACTAAAGAGTACTTCATACCAACATGTCCCATAGCTATACCATCACATACTGCGATAGCTGGAAATACTACTGGAACACCACCAGCTTCTGCTACTCCTAACTTAACTGCATTTACAATTTTATCAATATTCATATGACCTGGTACTATTTCATTATATGAGCTTACAATACCAATCATAGGCTTCTTCATTTCTTCTGCTGTGAAGCCAAGTGCATTAAAAAGGCTTCTTGCAGGTGCCTGCTGCATACCGCTTCTTGCGTTATCACTTATCATAATTATTCTCCTTATAAATCTATTCTTTCTTAAAATAAATGCTCACTCAGCATAACATAACTCATTCCACTATTCATCAGATAATAAACTTTAATACACTGTACTACTTTATTATATCATCCAGCTTTTATACATCATGTTACTACGTGAATTTATTATCACTGACCATGCTTTATGGGCATTACTTGTGCTATGCCAATTATACTCTCTCTGCTATAAGGTCACCCATCTTATCTGTTCCAACCTTAGTACAGCCTTCTGAATATATATCTGTTGTCCTATAGCCTTCTTTAAGTACTGCGGCAACCGCTGCCTCTATAGCATCTGCTTCCTTATCAAGGTCAAGTGAATATCTTAACATCATAGCTGCTGAGAGAATAGTTGCTATAGGGTTAGCTATATTCTTTCCTGCTATATCAGGTGCAGAGCCATGGCTTGGCTCATATAAACCCAGCTTGGTTTTACCAAGACTTGCTGATGATAACATGCCAATAGAACCTGTTATCATACTTGCTTCATCTGAAAGGATATCACCAAACATATTCTCTGTAAGGATAACATCAAACTGTCCTGGATTCATAACAAGCTGCATTGCACAGTTATCTACAAGCATATCCTCTAATTCTACTTCTGGATAATCCTTTGCAACCTCATGCACAATCTTTCTCCAGAGTCTTGAAGAATCAAGTACATTAGCCTTGTCAACACTTGTTACTTTCTTTCTTCTCTTCATAGCTATCTCAAAGCCTTTAATAGCTATTCTTCTAATCTCTTCTTCATTATATGTAAGAGTATCAACAGCAGTCATAAGACCGTCAACCTCTTCTGTGTGCCTCTTACCAAAGTAAAGACCACCTGTAAGCTCTCTCATAATAACCATATCGAAACCATCTCCGATAATCTCTTCCTTAAGAGGGCAGGCTGCCTTTAATTCATTATATAAATAAGCAGGACGAATGTTAGCGAATAACTCTAAGTCCTTACGAATTTTTAATAGTCCTGCCTCTGGTCTTAGGT
>JBNMGS010000237.1:0-3909 GCA_050872365.1 Lachnospira sp. | reverse complement strand
TTATCCATATTGTTATCATCTGCTCTATTCAGTACGCTGTTGTCTATTTCATCATCCGTATTTTTAGCTCTTATAGCTGCATTTTTATCTGCCATATTAACATCTGGAGCATCATCACCTGCTATATAATCACGTCCTGCAAGACTTATATGTGTCAGTTTAGTTATTCTGTCATACAACATATTTCTTGTAGCACTAAGAAGACACAGCAAAAGGTCGATTGCCATATAAACTGCTATTATCACACATATTGCCATGCAGACTACAAAAGCATAATATTTCCATTCACCTTTATATAACCCTGCATCCTGTATATAACGGTATATATAATATGCATATGCAACTGAAGGCATCCCCACAACATACAGTATTATATATCTTACAGCCAGCCTTAATATACCGGCTTTACCTTTATTCTCTGAACTTACAATCTGGATATTGACAGGTGCTTTACCTAATGTACGACCATTACTTATAGCGGTCACCAATATAAATATAAATGCTATATAAGCACTTAATGCAGCAGTATACCTGATGTCATATATAAATACTGATATCTTCTTGTTATTAAGCAGAATATACATAACAGCCGGTATCATGACTATGAACATATCTATACACCACGCTATTCCACGTCTGAATTCTGATACTACACGGCCCTTCTTATAAGCTATCTCATCCAGCTTGTCCCTGTCTGGAAGCATAAACACAAATAACGGTGTTATAATATATCCAAGGACTCCTCCTGATGTGTTGCATATAAGGTCGTCCACATCAAAAAATCTATATGGATATTTGTATATTCCATATAAACCTGATAACTGTGTAAGCTCAAAGAACAGGCTGTAAAGGAACGAAAATATGAGCACCTGCCACCATGGTCTTTTGAAATAATATCTTAAATAAACTCCAAATGGCACAAGCAGCAATATATTAAATACTATCTGCCAGAACTCTGAATTTTTTAACAAATTAATATATGTTGATGGCTCTGAAAAAACTATTCCTGATGTAGCAATAGTTCTTCTTACAGCATCAAATGGCACAAGCAGCATACTTGCAGTATTAGGTGTTACCGACTCCCTTGGTGGAAGAGGCAGAACTGTCATAAAAAAAGATGTAAGCATATAGAATATAAATGTATACACTATTCCTGTTCTAATAACAAGAAGTGAACCATATTTATGATATTCATATAATATATATGGTATCGTAAATATAATTGCAAGTATTGGGAATATATAGCACGCTGATATTATTGGTTTTAAGTATACTTCCATAGTTTCTCCTCATCTGTTACACATATTTAATATTGTGAAAGTTGAATGTCTTAAAGTATTGCCATAAATTGTAACTCATGTTGGCTTATACCTTTTGACCCTGGCATCATTATTTTGTAAGTATAGCATAGTTTTATGATAAGTCTATGAATTTTATATTTATTTTTTCTTTAATAATCTTTGTTATTAACGTAAATATCCTGTAAAAGACCAGTAAAATTATCATCATTACATAAACAATTAGGAAATCTAAAGAAATTTCTGTAATTCTGTTGTTGACACACCTGCATTTCAATGCGAAAATAACGTGTAGTCACGTAGAAATATATTTTTGCTTTTAGTATTTTTAATTATTATTTTTAATATTATTTTTTTAGGCAATAATGTGTTTTCTATAATAAAATGTGACTATAGCGGAATATACATATTACCAGGGGCAAAAGATCTAAACCCACATGTGTTTGCTTATAGATGGGTGAATAACCTTATGGCCCCAACATCTTATAAATCCGCATCTGAATGGAGGAATAATGTTAGAGATTTTAAAAGCGATACTTTTCGGTATCGTAGAAGGTATTACCGAATGGCTTCCAATAAGCAGTACGGGGCATATGATTCTGCTTAATGAGATTATGCCGCTTAAGGTATCTGAAGCTTTTTACAGTATGTTTGAAGTCGTTATCCAGCTTGGAGCAATAATGGCTGTTGTTATTCTTTTCTGGCATCAGTTATGGCCTTTTGGAAAGAAAAACAACAAAGAGCCACTGGCAGAAAGTGGTGCCGGTGCATATGTTAAATGGGATATATTCAAGTTGTGGTTCCACATTCTTGTATCTTGTGTTCCTGCCGCTATAGTTGGTGTACTTTTTGATGAACAGCTTGAAGCTTTGTTCTACAACTACACAACTGTTGCTATCATGCTTATAATCTTCGGTGTTGCATTTATCATTGTTGAAACTATGCATCACGGAAAGAAACCTAAGGTCCGTCATCTTACTGACATCACTTATAAGCTTGCATTCTATATCGGACTTTTCCAGCTTATAGCTGCAATATTCCCTGGTACATCACGTTCAGGTGCAACTATAGTTGGTGCACTTATACTTGGTGTTTCAAGAACAGTAGCTGCTGAATATACATTCTTCCTTGCTGTTCCTGTTATGTTTGGAGCCAGCCTTCTTAAGGGTGCTAAATTCCTTATGCATAACTCTATGACATCTATGGAAGGAATGATTCTTCTTATTGGTATGCTTGTTGCATTCATCGTTTCTTTAGTAGTTATCAAGTTCCTTATGGGCTACATCAAGAAACATGACTTCAAGGTATTTGGCTGGTATCGTATTGTACTTGGTATAATTGTTCTTATATGTGGATTTGCAGGGGTTATCGGAGCGTAAATTTATCATATAATTATATATTACACATACTTAAGGGGGTGCTGCATACAATTGCAGCACCCCCTTCATATAAATTTTCATATTTCCGGCATTCCAACAATCGTCTTATAAGATACATAGATACACAAAATATGCTGCATAACATATTAACATCACTATTCCGCAAGGCTTTCTTAATTCTTTATGCTTAAATGTACCAAGCCATAATAACACTCCACTAAATATCGCAATTACTGTATCTATCAGGAATTTGCTTTCAAATGGCACATTACATATTAATGCTGTTATTCCGACTACAAACAATATGTTAAATATATTACTTCCTACTATATTACCTATTGCTATTCCTACATTTCCCTTCTTAGCTGCCGTTACTGATGTCACAAGTTCAGGAAGTGATGTTCCGAATGCCACGATTGTAAGTCCTATGAATCTCTCACTTATGCCAAAGAATCTTGCTATCCATGAAGCACCACTTACTGCAAAGTCGCTTCCCTTAACCACCATAACTCCACCGACTATCATAAAAAGAATACATTTCCATACAGGTATATCTTTTATTTCTCCTTCATCCTGTGACTCTCCCTTCTTTGACATAACGAAAAGATAAACAAGAAATGCAATAAACAATAAGATAAATATTACTCCCTCTATAAATGTTATAGATGAACCTGTCACTCCAAATATGAGCAATAATGCTGTTATTCCTATCATAAATGGAATCTCATATAATAATGTTGATTTTTGGATCGCTACATTGGTTATAACAGCTGTTATACCAAGAATTATAAGAATATTAAGAATATTGCTGCCAACGATATTACCAATCGTTATTCCAGCATTATTGTTAAGTGCTGCTGTTATACTTACCGCTGCTTCTGGCATACTTGTTCCCATCGCCACTATCGTAAGCCCTATAATAAGCTGTGGTATTCCAAGCTTTCTTGCAATTCCTGCAGCGCCTTCAACAAACCAGTCTGCACCCTTAACGAGAAATAAAAATCCTACTAACAAAATAAATACATGTAAAACCATACGCTACCTCTTCTTTCTTAACTCTTAATTAATAAAGCTACTGAAATTCTTTTGTGATGCAGCAGTATGTCTTATCAAATGCATTGACAATTTCTATGAATATTAATCTTAATTTCATCATAATTCACAGCAAATCCGCTCATATGCACTTATATTATTCAATAGGATTTTCTTCAATAAAAAAGAGACTCCTACTG
>JBNMGS010000236.1:0-3928 GCA_050872365.1 Lachnospira sp. | reverse complement strand
GTCAACGTATGCATCTCCACATATATATACGAAATCGCATTGTTTCCATCCTCTTTTTTTCATATCAGCTTTGGAAACAGGAAGAAAATCATTAGTCATAAAGTTACCTTTCTTTGATAATCATTTACCTTTTATAATTATTTAAAATATCTAAAGCTACTTAAAATTTTTTAAAGCAGCTATTTCATCATTTGTAAGAGTACGATAAGTCCCCGTCTTTAAAGACTTGTCTAGCTGTATATTTCCCATTGAAAGACGCTTCAGGTAGATCACTTCAGAATCAATTGCTGCAAACATACGCTTGATCTGGTGGTACTTGCCTTCTTTTATCGTGATGTGTATATGTGAAGTATCTGTAGAAACATCATAAGAAAGTGTATCAAGTACGGCTGGCATGGCAGTGAATTCACTGTCAACTACAAGACCATTTAAAAACATTTCTATACATGAATCAGCAATTTTACCCTTTACTATTGCTTCATACATTTTATCAACATGATGCTTTGGTGATAAAAGTCTGTGTGCAAGTTCTCCATCGTTTGTTATGATAAGAAGTCCTTCTGTATCTTTATCCAGTCGTCCTACCGGGAAAAGATCTTTCCTTTTTCTATCGGCGATAATATCAATAACTGTTTTATCATGTGCATCACTTGTTGCTGATACAACTCCACTGGGCTTGTTTAACATATAGTATTCATAGTCTGAATAACCTATCTGTCGACCATCAATACACACTATATCTGTATCAGTGTTAACTTTTAGTTCAGGACGTATAACTACTGTGTTGTTAACAGAAACACGCTTTTTTTTAATCATATCTTTTACTGTACTTCTTGTTCCTTCCTGCATATCACACAGGTATTTATCGAGTCTTAACAGCATTTTACATCCATCTCCATCCGGCAAGATACTTATTTTTAAGCTGGGAACCGTTAGATTTGCCCCATCCAAGAGGGTATCCGTCAACGCATAAAAGTGCCCATCCTTTACTGTCAGAAAAATCATCTATATCAATAGTTTCACCTTTAAGGTATCTGATAACTCTTTCATCACTAAGTTTTAAATCTATACAGTTATTATATTGTTCTTTTTTCAATGCCATTGCTAGTGCCTGACTTGGTTCAAAACGATTCTTTTTAAGTTCGCCAAGAAGCAGACCATTACGTATTATACGAAGCCCCTTTTCTTCTATCATATATCTTGATATTGCATATACACGGGAATCACGGATATTAATATAATCAGTATCTATGTTCATGGTAACATTTTTAAGAAAATCATTTAATTCATCAGGAAGTTTCTGTTTTAATGGAGCATGCTTATATCGTGCATGTAAAACATTGTCAGGGTTATCCTTTTTTAAAAGAGCGACAAAATGTCCTTCACCATGCATTTTATGAGGGAAAATACGTACACACTTGTCCATATTATCTTTTTTATCTTCATCGGATAATACATAACCTTTAGAAAAGCCTTCATAAGGAACTATATCTACAAGATGCATATCAGGTCTGTTATCAAGAAGATATCTGATACTTCCTTCATCCTCAAGCTTTGAGAATGTACAGGTTGAGTAAAGCATCATTCCTCCGGGACGAAGCATATCAGCGCCGTGAAGAATGATGCTTTTTTGGATTGCTGAATACACCTCAGGGCCACTTTGTTCCCATGCACGTATAAGTTTATTGTCTTTTCGAAACATTCCTTCACCTGAGCATGGAGCATCTATAAGAACTTTATCAAAAAATTCATGAAACTTATCAGATATCTTTGCAGGGTCTTCATTAAGAACACACAGATTGGCAACACCTGACACCTCGACATTTTTAAGAAGTGCTTTAGTGCGTGAATTACTTATATCGTTAGTAATAAGAAGCCCTTCACCAGCCAGCTTTGAGGCCAGTTCCGTTGACTTGCCACCGGGAGCTGCACACATATCAAAAACAACATCGCCAGGTTCTATTGGCAGAACATTGGCTGGAGTCATTGCACTTGGTTCCTGAATATAGTATAAGCCGGCATAATAATAAGGGTGTTTTGCCGGTTTATCATCTTCTTCATAATAAAACCCATTTTTAATCCATGGTATTGGTTTTAATCTGAATGGACTTATTTTAAGAAAATCTTCTGTAGATATTTTTAAGTTGTTAACACGAAGACCATATAGTCGTTTATCATTAAAGCTTTTAAGATATGCATCATAATCAGAACCTAACATATCTTTCATTGTTTTTAGATAACTTTCTGGTAAATTCATCTATTCCTCATTTCTGCACTATATACTCTGTGCTTTGTAATTTTCGGCAATCATGTCAAGTTGTCTTGAAAACCGCTGGAGTTTAGCTACATCCTCTGTCTCATATATTTCATAAAATTCATCCTGGATTTTTACTATTTCCTGTTTATTGGCAACTTTATAAAGACTCTGGATATTATTCAGTATGTCAGATACTATATTAGCCTTGGTTGATATAAAATTCTGTGCATCTATGATTTCCTCATGTATACTCATCATTTCATTATCAAGAGTATATATGGCATCCGCAGCAGATGTAAGTCGTTCGCGGACATGTGGTGGTATATTACCGTTATACTTATATTGAAGAGAGTGTTCAATTATTGCCCAGAAGTTCATTCCAAGTGTTCGAATCTGTATTTCTACAGGTATAACTTTGGTTCCTTTTACTGTTTCAACCTTATATCTTACTATCATATGATAACTTCTGTAGCCACTTGGTTTTATATTCTTAACATAATCTTTTTCATTGATAACTTCCATATCGCTTCTTGCTCTTATAAGATCAGCGACATTATATATATCATCTGTAAACTGGCATATAAGTCGAATCCCGGCTATATCAAGTATATTTTCTTCAATCTGGTCAATGTCTATGCCCTGTTTCTGGGCTTTGCCAAGGATACTTGATATAGATTTGACTCTGCCAAGAACCTGTTCTATGGGAGAATAAATACCAGCCTGACGGTATTCCTTTACCATGTGATTGAACTTAACCTGAAGCTCTTCTACAGCAAGTTCATATGGGTTTAGTATTTCCTTCCACATCTGTATTTCCATGTATGTAACCTCAATTCTTAATTTTGTGATATCAGGGGCAAAAGGTATTTTGCTCCTTTAACCATAATATTATATAGAAAAGTGAATGTCTGCTATACTGATATTGTAATAGTTAATGAAAACAATTCACACATAATCAAGTATATCACGTCAAAGCATTAATAGCTATAAATTAGTGTATTATTTTCGTTTATTTTAAGGATATTATAAGGATTAAGAGATATTTCAGATGTATTATCCGGTGATATATATATACCAAAATGAAGATGTACAGGAAATTTGTTTTTGGTACCTTCAATCTTGCTATATCCAGTGCTTCCCATATATCCAATTATGTCTCCTGCCTTTATTATATCTCCTGCCTTGAAATCTTTAGCATAAGAATCAAGATGTGCATAATAATAATATATTCCATTAGGGGATGTTATACCTATACGTCAGCCTCCAAGCTCAAGCCAGCCTATATTGCTTATATAGCCGTCACTTACTGACATGACAGGATATACACCATCTTTATTTATATCGCCCATGATATCAGTTCCCTCGTGTGTACGGTTTCCTTTATAAGTTCGTTCATTATTCCATGAATCAACATAATTAACCCATTCCTTTCTCTTATTTGAACGTGGAACTGGGAAATATTTTATATCATCCAATATGCCATTATAAACAGATTTTTGTTGCCTGAATTCTTCGTTGTGATTTTTTTTCAGATAATTACATATTTTAATACTTGTTTGTCTATTTATTTTTTTTAGATTAGCTGTTGATATTTTTCCGTTGTACATACATTCACATACTATCATAAGTTCGCCTTTATCCATTCCAAGTTTATCAGCAATGGAAGTTAAT
>JBNMGS010000235.1:0-3940 GCA_050872365.1 Lachnospira sp. | reverse complement strand
GAACGGGGCTGTCGCATTAAGCATAATCTATACAATATGTAGATATTAATAACAGATTTATTATCTATATATTGTATGAATATTGCTTCGTGCGACAGTCCCATCTTACAGATTCTATTTGAAATATTTCTGATTGTTGCAACTAATGCTTTCACACAAAATTTTTACGCATTTCTATTTTATTAGTATATTATTTATTCCACATCTTCAAACTGTGAATTATAAAGGTCAGCATAGAAACCACCCTTTGCGAGCAGTTCTTCATGATTGCCCTGTTCTACTATATCTCCGTCTTTCATAACAAGGATAATGTCTGCATCCTTTATAGTAGAAAGTCTGTGTGCTATAACAAAGCTTGTTCTGCCCTTCATAAGATTATCCATAGCGCTTTGTATCTGTATCTCTGTTCTTGTATCAACTGAAGATGTTGCTTCATCAAGAATAAGAATAGGATTATCAGCTAATATTGCTCTTGCAATAGTAAGAAGCTGTTTCTGTCCCTGTGATACATTACTTGCATCCTCGTTAAGCTCCATGTTATATCCACCTGGAAGTGTTTCTATGAAATGATGGGCGTGAGCTGCCTTTGCAGCCGCAATAACTTCTTCATCAGTAGCATCAAGCTTACCATATCTTATATTTTCCATAATGGTATCTTTATAAAGCCATGTATCCTGAAGCACCATACCGAAGGCATCTCTTAACTCACGTCTGTTGAAATCCTTTATGTTATGTCCGTCTATACGTATCTCACCAGAATTAACATCGTAGAATCTCATAAGAAGCTTAACCATAGTTGTCTTACCAGCACCTGTCGGACCTACTATTGCTACCTTCTGTCCTGGTTTAACCTTAGCACAGAAATCCTTGATAATAACCTGGTCTTCCTTATAGCCAAATCTTACATGATCGAATTCTACTTCACCCTTAATATTATCTGTTGGAACAGGATTCTCTGCTAACTGGCTCTCTTCCTCTTCATCAAGGAATTCAAATACTCTCCCTGATGCTGCAGCCATAGACTGTACCTGATTAATAACCTGTGCTATCTGTGTTATTGGCTGCGTGAAATTCTTTACATACTGTATAAACGCCTGTATATCACCGATTGTTATAACACCATTGATGGCAAGCATACCACCTGAAAGCGCAACACCAGCATAACCAAGGTTACCAACGAAAGCCATAATAGGCTGCATCATTCCTGAAAAGAACTGCGATTTCCACGCTGATGAATATAAAACATTGTTAGTCCTGTTAAATTCATCTACCATATCCTTCTCTTTATTGAATGACTTTACTACCATATGACCGCCATATGTTTCTTCTATCTGTCCATTAATATGGCCTAAATATTCCTGCTGTGTCTTAAAGTAATTCTGTGATTTCTTAATAACAAATGAAATCAGACCTACTGATATTGGAAGTATAACAATAGCAATAATAGTCATAAGTGGTGAAATGCTTAACATCATTATGAGTACACCAATCATTGTTGCTGTTGCTGTAATAATCGTTGTTATACTCTGGTTAAGTCCCATACCTAATGTATCAACATCATTAGTTATTCTTGAAAGGACTTCACCATATGTTCTTCTCTCGAAATACTTCATAGGCATACGGTTTATTTTTTCTGATATTTCCCTACGAAGTCTGTAACATACCTTCTGTGAAATACCTGTCATAATCCAACCTTGTATGAAGTTGAATATTGCGCTGCAAGCATACAATCCAAGCACAATTAAAAGTATCTTTCCTATATATGAAAAATCAATTCCACCTGTACCTGCTATCTTTCTCATAAGACCTTCTGAAAGACCTGTTGTTGCCTGACCGAGTACCTTTGGTCCTATTACATTAAATACTGTTGAAGCTGCTGCCATAATCATAACTATGAATATAGCTATCTTATATCTTCCTATATATTTTATGAGCTTACTTATAGAGCCCTTAAAATCCTTTGCTTTCTCTGCAGGCATCATACCCCTGCCTGGTCCTCTACGTCTTGGAGTCTGCTTATATGAATTATTATCTGCCATAATTATGCTTCCTCCTTTCCGTCTGATATGCTGTGTTTATCTTTGTCTGCCTTATCTGTAGCTGTTTTATCATCAATATCAGATAATGCTTTATTGTTTCTATTATCTGCAGAATCAGTTTTATCAGACTTTAGTGACTCATCGTGCTCTGATAATGAGTTTTCAAGCTCCTTAGCTGATAACTGTGACTTGGCAATCTGCTGGTCCTCACAATTCTTCATAAGTTCCTCATGAGTACCCTTACCAACAATCTTTCCTTCATCCATAACAAGTATCTGTTCTGCGTGGAGAATAGTACTTATTCTTTGTGCTACAATGATTACTGTACTATCTGTAACCTTTGATGCAAGTGCCTTTCTTAAAGCTGCATCTGTCTTTAAATCAAGCGCAGAAAAACTATCATCAAATATAAATATCTTTGGACTCTTCGCAATAGCTCTTGCTATTGATAATCTCTGTTTCTGTCCACCTGATACGTTAGTACCTCCCTGTGCAATAGGTGCTTCATACTTTCCTGATTTCTCTTCTATGAACTCAGAGGCCTGTGCAATATCTGCGGCTTCCTTAACAGTTTCCATTGATGCATCATCTGCACCAAACTTAATATTAGATTCAATAGTTCCTGAGAAAAGCACTCCCTTCTGAGGAACATATCCAAGCTCATCTCTTAACTCCTGCATAGATATATTTCTTATATCTTCGCCATCAAGAGTGATAGAACCATCTGTCACATCATATAATCTAGGAATAAGATTAACAAGTGTTGACTTACCACATCCCGTACTTCCTATAATAGCCGTTGTCTTTCCTGGTTCTGCCAAGAAATCTATATCTTCAAGTGCATTTTCCGTTGCACCCGGATACTTGAAATTAACATGGTTAAATGTAAGTAAGCCCTTATGTTCATTAAGACTCTTTGGATTCTCACAATCCCTTATTGATGACTTAGTATTAATAACCTCATCTATACGGTCTGCCGCTACAATAGCTCTTGGAAGCATAATTGACATCATAGTAAGCATAAGGAATGACATAACTATCTGCATAGCATAAGTTATAAATGCAGTCATTGAACCAACCTGCATAACACCACTATCGATTCTATGTGCAGCAACCCACACTATTCCTACTGAAAGGCAGTTCATGATAAGCATCATTACAGGCATCATAAATGTCATAACTCTGTTAGTAAAAAGCATTGTCTTAGTAAGCTCTTTATTAGCCTTATCGAATCTCTCTTCTTCTTTCTTTTCTCTTCCAAATGCCCTTATAACTGATAACCCTGTAAGTATCTCTCTTGATACCAGGTTAACGTTATCAACAAGCTTCTGCATCTGCTTAAACTTAGGCATAGCTATAGACATAAGTAAAAGAACGAATCCAACTATAACAAGAACTGCAAGTGCTATAACCCACTCCATACCAGCTCCTGTTGACATAACCTTTAATACACCACCGACACCAAGGATTGGTGCATAAAGAACCATTCTTAATGTAAGCACACACACCATCTGTATCTGCTGCACGTCATTAGTTGTACGTGTAATAAGTGATGCCGTTGAGAACTTATCAAGCTCGGCATTAGAAAAGCCCATTACATTCGTATATACCTGACCTCTTAAGTCACGTCCTACACCTGCACCAACACGCGATGCGAAAAATGCAACTAAAACCGTGCATATAGCTATAAGGAATGCCATTGCTATCATCTTGGCACCAGAAATCCAAAGATAACGTGTCTGGATAGCTTTCATATCCATACCAGCCTTTGAATCCATTGACTTGGCATATGCCCTTCCCATAGATGATACAAGTGATGAACCCATAGTATCAAATGTTGACTTAAAGTTATCCCTCATAGATACAAGTGCATCTTTAGGCATCTTTCCACTATCATACAT
>JBNMGS010000234.1:0-3965 GCA_050872365.1 Lachnospira sp. | reverse complement strand
TTCTTGTTGTCTGGCATAAATACCCCTCCTTTATTAATGCTTTGCGTTATTATGGAATCTGGTGGAAGAAATCTTCCAGTCGTATAAATGTTTTCGTGAGAACTTCGGCTTCTTCTTTTGTTAAATCCTTCGTAATATGTTCAATCATGTCCTTGTGGAAATTCTCATGATGTCTGTATGCGGCAATTCCCTTGTCTGTAAGAGAAGCGTAGACTATACGGCGGTCTTTCTCGCCGCGTTTTCTTATCACATAGCCCTTCTTGACAAGTCCGTTAATACCGACTGTAAGAGTTCCCATTGTTACCCCGAGTGACTTGGAAATTGTGGACATAGTACGAGGTTCTTCAATGCCGATTGCTTCTATAATATGCATATCTGTAACAGAAATATCCTTAAATTCTTCTGTGATAAGAGCCCTTTCTTCAATGTTCAAGATATCATTGAACAAGTCTACAAGCACAGAATTCAGAGACTCAAATATATCCATAAACACGTACCTTAACCTTGCTTATTAATAAAATAATTATATCTTATTAAAAAGTAATATGCAAGTTTGCAATTCGTACAAATGTGGTGTAATATGTGATAGGAATATGCAAAACTGGGTTATTAGTACCCTTTAATCTATTATGATACTGGAGGATGACATGAAATTTATAGCAATTGGTGAATTGATGTTGAGATTATCACCACCTAACTATGAAAAGCTTGTAACTACACATGATTTCAGAGTTAACTATGGCGGAGCAGAGGCAAATGTAGCGGTTTCCCTTGCTAACCTTGGTGTTGATTCAACATTTTTTACAGTATTACCTAACTCAGACCTTGGAAAGTCAACTATTAATTATCTTAAGTCTAATGATGTGCATACCAAGCATATTATAAGATCAGACGGAAGAATGGGACTTTATTATCTGGAAGAAGGTGTTTCTGTCAGACCTTCACAGGTAATATATGATAGAGCTGGTTCTGCATTTGCAGAATACGATTATAAGGATGTCGATTTCGAAGAAATTCTTAAGGATTATGACTGGCTTCATATAAGCGGTATCACTCCTGCGCTTTCTTATAACTGCCGTAAGATGATGGATATGGCAGTTAAGGCAGCTAAGAAGATGGGACTTACTGTCAGCTTCGACCCTAACTGGAGAAGTACTCTCTGGTCATTCGAGACTGCAAGAGATGTTCTTAGTAAGTACCTTCCTTATGTTGATGTCCTTATTGGAATTGAACCTATCCATGTTTACAGAGAAGATGGAACAGATGTTAAAGATGGTCTTACAATGGATCCATCATTCAAGGATATGGACAGAGTATTTAAGGCAATAGACGAGCAGTATCATATGAAGGCTATTGCAAGAACTGTAAGATATGTACACTCAGGAAGTAACAACTCTTTAAAGGCTTTCTATTACACTAATGGAGAGACTTATGAGAGTAAGACAATTAATTTCGAGATAGTAGACCGAGTTGGTGGCGGCGATGCATTTTCATCAGGACTTATTTATGCCCTTATGGACAATATGACTCCTGAAGATACTGTTAACTTCGCTGTTGCTTCTTCAGTAATGAAGCATGCTATCAGAGGTGATACTAATATCACTTGTGTTGACCACATTAAGAGACTTATGAAGAATTCGTCTTTCGATGTGCAGAGATAACTAAATATTAAGATTGCCTGTTCCGTGTGTGGAACAGGTTTTTTTACGGAGGCTTAAGTTATGAGTATTAGTATTTGTCCAATGGCTGCACTGGCAGCTGAGTTGACGAATGTGCCTTTATGGCTTTGTATACCATTTGCATGTCTGCTTTTGTGTATAGCCATAATTCCACTTGTAAAAGGAGAATGGTGGGAAAAGTACAGACCATTTGCTGTAATATTCTGGTCATTGCTTTTCATAATTCCGTTCGCAGTTAAGTATGGTGCTGGAACAGCGGCAGAGACTGTACTTGAATGTCTTGTAAATGATTATCTGACATTTATTGTACTGCTTTTCGGTCTGTTCTGCGTAGCAGGTAACATTACAGTTGAGGGAAGTCTTGTTGGTTCACCAAGAGTAAATGTTATTCTTCTTGGAATCGGAACTCTGCTTTCAAGCTGGATTGGAACAACGGGTGCTTCAATGCTCCTCGTAAGACCTGTTATTAAAATGAATTCATGGAGAAGAAATAAGGCTCACATTATGGTGTTCTTCATTTTCCTTATATCTAATATGGGAGGAAGTCTTACACCTATCGGTGACCCACCACTTCTTATGGGATTCTCAAGAGGTGTGCCTTTCTTCTGGAGTATAAGATTTTTCCCAATACTGCTCCTTAATATGATTATTCTTTTAACTGCTCTTTATTTTAGTGATAAGAGAGCATACAGGAAGGATATTGCAGCAGGTTATATGCCAGAGATTAAAGAAGATGAACCACTTATAAGATTTGAAGGATTACATAATATTATATTTATCGTAATTATTGTTGCAGCAGTTATATTAAGCGGTGTACTTCCAGATGTGCCACTTTTCCAGAATGCTGCCGGAGAGGTAATCTCAATTCCTATATTTGGAGAGGTTAAGCTTGCGATTACTTCACTTATTGAAGTAGTTATGATTCTTTTAGCTGCATTTTTATCATTCAAGACAACTAATCCTGAGATAAGAAAGAAGAACCACTTTACATGGGGCGCTATTCAGGAAGTTGCAGTACTTTTCATAGGTATATTTATCACTATGCAGCCTGCTCTTATGATTTTAAAGAGCGCAGGCGCAGAGCTTGGACTTACACATCCATCACAGATGTTCTGGGTAACAGGTGCGCTTTCAAGTTTTCTTGATAATACACCAACTTACCTTGTATTCCTTACAACGGCTGGCTCCATGGGATTTGCGTCAGGACTTACAACTGCACTTGGAGTTGTTCCTGCAAAAATGCTTACAGCCATATCATGTGGTGCGGTATTCATGGGTGCTATGACTTATATCGGTAATGCACCTAACTTCATGGTTAAGTCGATTTCGGATGAGAACGGTGTCAAGATGCCAAGTTTCTTCGGTTATATTGTGTGGTCACTGTGCTGCCTTGTACCGGTATTCCTCATTGACACACTGTTATTCTTTATATAATTAGGAGGTGCGCATTATGGCAGATAATGATAAGATAACTGAACTTGCGAACAGAATATACGCACTGGACGAGAAAGTATATAAAGCTACAGGTTCTAATCTGGGACGCGTATATCAGGGAAACAAGGAAAAATGTATTAACGATTTGAAGGATCTGATTAAATCCAGCGCGGATTCTTCAGTACTTAGAAGTGAGCTTGCCCTTATCAGTAACATGGCAAGAACTACGAGAAAAGATCCTGAACTTCATAAAGAGATTATGAAGGAATATGGAGAGATATTTGATGAAGCAATGGCTATGCAGGCAGCCAGAGAGGGAAGCGATATCATTGATCCGGAGCATGCTGAACTTAATATGTCCAACCTTGCCAACAGATTTGGAAAAGACGATAATCTGATTATATGTATTGGCCGTTCATATGGCTGTGCCGGTACAGATATTGGTTTCAAGCTTGCTGATAAGTTAAGAATCAGTTATTATGATGTATCCATCATGAACGAGATATTACAGCGTAATGAAGAGCATGAAGAAACAGACAGAGCCTTATTTGAAAATAAGACTGCAAGAACTCCGGCACAGTGGTGGAGAGATTTCAGGAAGTATCATGGTCTTTCAAGATCAGATGTCCAATTCTTTAATACATCTAAGCAGCTGGTTGATTTAGCAAAGAAAGAACCATATGTTATCATGGGAAGATATGCGGATAATATTCTTACCAAGAACCATATTCCTCATATAAGCATATTTATAACAGCTCCTAAGAAGCTGCGTATCCAGAGAACTTACCATACAAGCAAGGAAAAGCTTACTTATAAACAGGCTGCGAAGTATGTTACAAGAGAGGATAAGGC
>JBNMGS010000233.1:0-3978 GCA_050872365.1 Lachnospira sp. | reverse complement strand
ATTGCAATAATATAAGTCAACAGTGCAAAAACTATGAACAAAATTGCATATGACAGACTTGTCCTTTTCAATATATCATTTCTAGTCATCAACATAATCTCTATATTAGATGCAAAAAATGGCTCCATACAACCTGTAAATACAATAATTATAAAAAAAGAAATAACTACTACCCCAGATATATTATTTACATTAATATCCTTCAATATATCCCATAAACTTAAAATTGTATCCATACTTTTCTCCTTTTTCAAATCATATTAAAATGCCTCAACGCATGCTTAATATACTCCACCTTCTCCTGCGGACACTTCTTCACCTCTGGATTCTCTTTCTTGGACTTATTATAATTCTCGCCCATGTCCAGACCACACATACGTTTGACCTGTGCAATATAAGAAGTATGCACATTTACTCCATACTTGTCCTTCACATATTCTTTAATCTTTGAATAAGTAGCCTTTTCTTGTGGTGTGTAATTACTTTCTTCATCAGGCTCCATTGTTATCTCAATCTTAGGTGTATCTTTTTTGAGGGATAATTTGACAACCGTCTCCACATGTCCAGTATTCGGGAACATATCTATACAGCATCCCTTCTTAACCTCATATCCACTCTCCTGCAGCATAACAAGATCTCTTGCAAGACTTGTTGGTTTACATGATATATATACCATAGAATCCACGCCATATTCTATTATCTTCTTTAATGCCTTAGGATTGATTCCATCTCTTGGTGGATCAAGAACTATAAAATCCGGCTTATCCTTAATATTATCAAGCGCATTAAGTACATCATCTGCTATGAATTCACAATTATCAAGTCCATTTATGCCTGCGTTTATCTTAGCTGCCTCAACTGCCTCCGGGATTATCTCAACTCCGATGACCTTTTTTGCAACTGGAGCTAATATCTGGGCTATAGTACCTGTTCCACTATAAAGATCAAATATAACTTTATCCTTTGTTGTTCCTACATAATCCCTTGCCTTAGAGTACAAAACCTCTGCTCCGAGTGAATTAGTCTGGAAAAATGAAAACGTTGTAATCTTAAACTTAAGTCCAAGAAGTTCTTCCTCTATATAATCCCTTCCAAACACTATCTCTGTCTTTTCATTAATAACTGCATCTGCAACACTGTCGTTATAAGTATGTAAAAATCCGACAATTTCACCATCAAGTGGCAAAGATTTTAATCTTGCTGCAAGCTCATCCATGGGTATATCATTTACTGTTGTTGTTACAATATCAACGAGAATCTGTCCCGTTTTTACTGCCTTTCTTACAAGAAGATGTCTTAAATATCCTTCATGTTTCATCTTATGATAATATGTCAGATTTTTTTCAAGAGCATAATCATATACACACTTAAGTATTTTTCTATAATCGTTATCCACAATTTTACAACCTGTTACTGTAACTATGTCATACATACTGTTTCTTTTATGTAAACCAAGTGCTATCGGACCATCTTTTATTTCATCACCAAATGAGAACTCCATCTTATTACGATATTCACTTGATACAGGACTTCCAAGTATTCCTTCCCATTCATACTCTGTATTTATAACTGGCTTAAGAATCTTTTTAACTGCAGCTTCTTTCATCTTTAACTGTTCCTCGTACTTTACAGTCTGATATACACATCCGCCACATTTTCCGAAATGTTCACATCTTTCGTTAGTCTCAGTATCTGACTGTCTGACAACTTCAAGAAGTCTTCCTTCACATTTTCCATGCTTCTTTTTATTTACCATAAACCTGACTGTCTGGCCCGGTATAGAATTCTTTACGACTGCTTTTTCTTTTGTTACCTGTCCGTCTTCCTCTACTTCAACCATAACATTTCCTTTATTAGGAAAATCGACACTTTCTACATAACCTGTATATATACCACCTTTTTTCATCTAAATACCCTTTCCTGTTACTTAATCAAATATATTTTCAGAACTAACACTATATTACACTATTATATTTAGTCATTACAAGGAAAAAGACCACTGACCGATTACATAACCTGCCAGTGGTCTTATATATACCTTAGTATTATTCTTATTAATACATTAACTTCAAACATCAAACAGAATATGAATATAATATATCTAAACAGCAAATCAACTGCCTATATCAATTCTGTGATATCAGATACAATACTGATTAATTCTCGAAATCTTTATCAGCATCTTCTTCATCTTCAAAATCATCTTCAAAATCATCATCATCAAAGTCATCATCAAAATCATCAAGATAATCTGGTGTGAAGTATCTGTATATAGCATATACAATTGCTGCTAATGCTGCAACAGCACCAATAACTGCTAACACAATAACAACTACGTTACTTTTCTTCTTATCTTCTTCTACATCTTTCTTATGAAGAAGTTCATTCAGCTTACTAGCTGCAATAAGTTCCTCAATCTTATCCTTATTCATAACAACCGCTCCTTTCCAGTCACATAATACAATAAATATATTGTATCACAATCATTTTTATTTGTCACCACATTTATATATATAAACATTCACGTATATAAACATTCAATATCTAAATATTATATTGACATTATCTTCACATTACTATCAATGGCAAATCACAAAAATGTCTGCTCATTTGTTAATGAAAAATCTTACAACCAAATATAAGCATTAAAGTAAAATAACAACCCTATAATATGCAAATACCGGATAATATTAATTATACTTTTTTCAACCTGGCAAATCCTGCAAGCATTTTCTTAAGTCCATATTCATCAAACTTGACGGACACCATATAATCACGTTCACCAGAATCAATTGCTATAACCTTTCCCATGCCAAACTTGCTATGTTCAACAGTATCACCAACAGAATATCCAAGTCCTGTAGCATTTATGCCTGATTTACCTATTGGCTTATCTTGCACAGCTTCTGACCTGTTTCCCTGTGCTGATGTATTTGATGATGTCATGTTTGTGCCAGTACTTTTTTTAGATGATTTTTTTAAATCAAACAAATCCATAGGAAATTCCTTGCCAAATCCAACTCTTGTATTAGATTCCGCATTACCTGTATCCCTTATAGCTTCTTTTGTGGCCTCATCCACTTTATCAGTTACAGCTTTCTTAGGATGCGCACTATATGCACCTGGTTTCTTAACTCCTGTACCATATGGACTTGCAGAGCCATAATAGCTTACACTTCCTGTATTACGCGTTCCTGTTGCTCCACTTCCATATCCTGTTAATCCAGTTCTTGCATAAGGTGATGAAAAACCTGTTACACCAGAACTGCCTCCTCTTCCTGATGAACCATATGTATTATTACCATAACTATTACTTTTATACATTCCACCCGGCTTTGAAGCGCCACCTATTTTCACTCTGTCAGGCTGCTTATAAGTTGTATTACCACTTCCATATCTACTAAGTGCAGCTTTTGCATTCGCCCTTATATTGTATACAGGTTGTTCGTCTGATTCTTCCCTGCCACCATATGCTATCTTACCTCTGTAACCTGTACTGTTATTTTCTATATTAAGATATTCGTCTGGTATTTCTTTAATAAATCTTGATACCTTATTCATCTGTGTCTCACCACGTACCATACGCATCTTGGCACTACTTAGATTAAGTATCTTTTCAGCTCTGGTTATACCTACATAACATAGTCTTCTTTCTTCCTCTATCTCTGTAGGATCATCTGATACTATAGTCATATAGCTTGGGAAAAGTCCATCTTCCATACCTGTCATAAATACTATAGGAAACTCAAGTCCCTTAGCACTATGCAATGTCATAAGCATAACCTGTTTTTCTGATTCATCAAGGTTATCTATATCTGCTATAAGCGCAACTTCCTCTAAGAATCCACTAAGAGATGCTTCTTCATTCTTTTCAGCACAGCTGTTTTCATAGCTTACAACCTTATTAATCAATTCATCTATATTTTCCTGTCTTGCCTCTATTTCTTCTGCAGTTTCATTCTCTGCCAGACTTTCAAT
>JBNMGS010000232.1:0-4008 GCA_050872365.1 Lachnospira sp. | reverse complement strand
TCAGAAAGGAAGTCAGGACTCATATCAGAGTACCTGACTCCTTTCGGGTATAGAAAGGCGGAACCTATATGGCAGAAAAAAGAGATTATTATGAAGTCCTTGGAGTATCTAAGGATGCAGATGATGCAGCCATCAAGAAAGCATATAGACAGTTAGCTAAAAAGTATCATCCAGATATGAATCCTGGTGATAAGGAGGCTGAGGCAAAGTTTAAGGAAGCATCAGAAGCTTACGCTGTGCTTAGTGACCCTGATAAGAGAAGACAGTACGATCAGTTCGGTCATGCTGCATTCGATGGTGGAGCAGGAGGTGCCGGTGGAGCAGGAGGCTTCGGAGGCTTTGATTTTGGTGATATGGGAGATATATTTGGAGATATCTTCGGCGGAATGTTTGGTGGCGGTGGAAGCCGTGGACGTAACAGTAACGGACCAAGACGTGGTGCTGACTTAAGAGTAAATGTCAGAATCACATTTGCAGAATCTGTAACAGGAACTAAGAAAAAGATAGATGTAACACTTAAGGATGAGTGTACTAAGTGTCACGGAACAGGTGCTAAGCCAGGTACAAGTCCTGAGACATGTAAGAAGTGTGGTGGACGTGGCCAGGTAACTATGACACAGCAGTCATTCCTTGGCATGATGCAGAGTGTACAGCCTTGTCCGGATTGTCATGGAACAGGTAAGATAATCAGGGAAAAGTGTCCGGACTGTTATGGTACAGGATATATAAGCAGCAAGAAGACTATTGAGGTTAATATACCAGCAGGTATAGATAATGGACAGTGTGTTCGTATACAGGGAAAAGGTGAGCCGGGAACTAACGGCGGTCCAAGAGGAGATCTTTTAGTAGCGGTTATGATATCATCTGATCCTGCATTTGAAAGAGATGGATACAATATCTTCTCAGATGTTGTTATAGATTATCCAACAGCTGTACTTGGTGGTGAAGTTAAGGTTAAGACTGTAGATGGCGAAGTACTGTATGAGGTTAAACCGGGTACTGCATCAGGTACAAGGGTAAGATTACGTGGTAAAGGTATGCCTACACTTAGAAATAAGGACACAAGAGGTGACCATTATATCACACTGATAGTTGATATCCCTACTAAGCTTACAGCAGAGCAGAAGGATGCACTTGTAGAGTATGAAAAGACACTTACAGGTGAAGAAAGAAAACGTCCTAAGAAGAAGGGCTTTTTCAAATAAATAGTTGTCTGTGAAGTTGTTTTTATTACTTAAAGTTAAGTATCTGGAATACTATATAGCTTTAGGTAAATCAGGTTTTTATAAAAATACAAGCGAAATACATCATTTTATTGTCGTTTTTTAAGAATCGTGATATAATCATAGACACTGAGAAGTATCAGTCGAATAATTAAAGAAAGGGGCTATTATTATAATGAGTAATATAGCAGATAAGTTTGAAGAACTTGGAGTAATTCCAGTAGTAGTATTGAATGATTCAAAGGATGCACTTCCTTTAGCAAAGGCTTTAGTTGAAGGTGGACTTCCTTGTGCAGAAGTTACATTCCGTACAGAAGCAGCTGAAGAATCTATCCGTCTTATGCATGAAGCATATCCAGATATGGTACTTGCAGCAGGTACAGTACTTACAACAGAGCAGGTTGACAGAGCTGTTGCAGCAGGTGCATCAGTTATCGTAAGCCCAGGCTTCGACCCAGAAATCGTAGATTACTGTATCTCTAAGGATATTCCTGTTATGCCAGGTATCGTAACTCCTTCAGAACTTGCTCAGGCAGTTAAGAGAGGACTTACAAGAGTTAAGTTCTTCCCAGCTACAGCAGCAGGCGGAATCAAGATGATCAAGGCTATGTGCGCAGCTTACACTAACGTAAGAATCATGCCTACAGGTGGTATCAACACAAGCAACCTTGAAGAATTCTTATCATGCGATAAGATCTTCTGCTGTGGTGGTTCTTGGATGGTTAAGGGCGACTTAGTTAAGGCTGGAGAATTCGATAAGATTAAGGATATGACAGCAGAAGCAGTTGCTTTAGTTAAGGAAATCCGTTCTAAGTAATTAGTTCAGGCTACATAATTCAGATTATCGCTAAGATGACAATTGAATAGTGTTATTTTAAAAGGACTTCATAATATCTGTGTGACAGGTATGTGGAGTCCTTTTTTGTTCTGAATTTGTTTTTTTGGGTTCTTTGTCAAGAGCGGGGGAAAATCGTTTCTTTATCAGGAATGGGTGATTTTACAAAATATACCTTTTTGGCTGCATAATGTACCCGGCGTGGTAATTATGGAATTGGTGGATTATAATACAGATATGTATTAGATTTGTTTAGATGGTTGTCAGAGTTATGGAGTGTAGCAGAAACAAAAGACTATTATAATATACATCGGAGAGGAGATTAGAGGAAAGATAAGTCTAATATAAATTCATAAAATAAAGGAGATTAATGTATGTTAAAAAATTTTTTAACAAAGTTAATGGCAGGTGCTATGGGGATTATGATTATGGCATCGGCAGGTTCTATGGTGTATGCTTCAAATTATTACGATACATCAGCAGTGTTATCGCTTGATGAAGCATCTGGAATTATAGAGGCATATACTCATGGAAGAGCAAAAGAGGATACATCTTCAGGTTATATAAAGGGAGTATCTTCTTCCAATAATCTACCATATTCAGCGGCACTTGTGGCGTGTGATAGTAATGGGGGAAACGAGTATTTTGAAAATTTTAAATTGATTTTTGCATATGTAGAAGGAGAAAATGAGTATTATTTGACAAATTATGTAAAAGAAAGTGGATATAACTATGCAGCTATTAAGACTTTAAGTGAAAGCGAACTCCCTTATACGATTAGATTTTTATGGAGTCCTGATAGCATATAATAATATATGTCATAATGGGATTAACATATGAAGGTTAATCTCCTTATAATATGTGCAATAACAGGGGGTTGCGATGAAGAGATTATTAAAGATAGAATTAGAAAGAGCATTTAGAAATAAATGGCTATATATAACATTATTTATAGAACTGGCATTGGTAATATTGGATGTATCAACAGTTGCAATCCCAGCTAGGATGGCATATGAGGAATTTTATATACCATTAAGGGATTATCAGATACCGGGTGCTTATTGCTTATGGATGCTTGTGCATAATAGTTCAATATATAAATTATTTCATTTTCTTTTTCCATTACTTATAAGTATTCCATATGTATCTACTATATATAGTGATATGAAAGGTAATTATATATATAATATAGCAAGCAGAACGAATAAAAAGAATTATTATATAAGTAAATTAATTACACAATTTATAGTAGGAATGACAGTAGTTGCCTTTTCACTTATAAGTTCCTTTATATTGACTGCGGCAGTATTGCCTTTAGAGCATCCAACTAAGGCATCGGCGGAATATCCATTATCAGGAACAAAGGCGTTTCCACAGCTTTTTTACAATCATCCTCTTATTTCTGTTATTATATTTATTATATTAGAGTCAGTTATATTTGGAATAATTGGTTGTATAGGATTTGTATTTGCGTATTTATTAAATAATGTGATTATGGTGATATTATCAGCTTTTATAATATATTATATGGATTTTATATTATCAAATTTATATGGAAGATATGGATGTCTTATGGAAGCTTCAAAAACAGCTATATTACATAAGGAGTGGATGGTAGGATTAGTTATAGAACTTATTATTATAATTGTTGTTGAGCTTGTTGCCTGCATGGTTATGATAAATAAAAAAGATGTCATATAAGTATGGAGAGCCGTGTATGAAAAAAATAATAAAAAAAGCTGGGATTTTATCAGTTATTCTTATCACAGTGGTTTTAATAATATTGATAATATGTGTTAATGTAAGGTATCACAAGTATTTTAATATAACAGAGTTAAATATTGATGAACAATATATAACTGAATGGGGCAGCGTAAATATAAATGATGTAAGTATATTAAGTAAAGATGAGTTTACCAGTGAGTATCCAGGTGTAAAAGCATATATATA
>JBNMGS010000231.1:0-4023 GCA_050872365.1 Lachnospira sp. | reverse complement strand
TTTTCTTTCACTACCCAGCTATCCACAGACACGGATGTCTGTGGAAGTGAGATATGGGACAAGGATGTCCCGTATCGAACGGTAGCGGCCGTTACCACTATTTATGTGAAAAGTCTTAGAAATATCCAAGTGAATCTTCTGGCATCGCCTATGTATGCACACTTGCTTTTCTCATATATGATGTCGTCCGTTCACCAATCGAATGTGTGTTAAACAGTAATTCTACCCAGCGTATCCCCCATTTTTAGTCTCATCATACTCTGGATAATCAGACATGTGTTCATATCCGGCAGGCTGCACGTAATACGAATAGCTTCCACCGCTGTAATCATCATAATACCTTATTTCAAGAACCGGTTTGGTTGAATCAAAGTTCTTATCAAAAGGATTCTCTATCTCTTTAAGTATAGCCCTGGCAAGTTCTTTATCGTTAAATCTGTTATAAGCTATAGAATTATAATCCATAGAATCAAGAGAATACACACTTACATACATCGAATAAGATGCATTAGATGCTGCATTCGATGTTGCGTTTGAAGATGCGTTTGAAGATACATTTGAATCTTCATTGCTATCATTTATTAATTTTGTAAGTGCATTTTTCATACGGCTTAAGGTTTCCGGATTATTGTCTGTATAAGTCTTGTTAGCCGCATTATAGTAAGCGTTTACCGATTCAGGCATAAGACTTGAAAGACAGAATCTTGCTGAATAAGTGGTTCCATTTCTTGAAAATACAGCAGTTACATATGATATGTCGCCACTGTTATGGTTGGATGTCTGGCTTACAAGCTGATACCAGTCAGAAAATGGCATATTTTTTATTTCGTTTAACATTATATTATATATATCACGTGTCTTATCTTCAGGTATATAATCTGAAAAACTGATATTTGCATCCTCGTATGAAGGAAGATTCTTATATTCTAAACAGAAATCATCAATTTTGGTTAGAATACTGGCAAGTTTGTTAACATCACTTTCCTTTAAGAATACCTTACGGTATCTGCCAAAAAACCCATCTTTAAAGTATACTTCATATGTTACATAGCCGGAAGAAGAACGGGCATAATAATTCTGTTCGTTTATACTGTCAAGATGATTAGCATTATCGTTGTATATATCAGCTATCAGCTTTATAGTATTTTTGTCGTTTATTTTTATATTTTTAATAACATTTTCAAAATAGTCCGGATAGTCAGAAACGTAATAGCGGTTCTGGACAGATAATCTGATGTAATCTATGTTATCTGTATTGGCACGGTAGGCAGACATATTGTTGATGCCGGCATTTAGCAGAAATCCACATATAATGGCAAGTATATAGGCTGCAATTATAGAAGGCACTGCTTTTAATACGCGATGCAGTTTTTTACTGGATATAAGTTCGTATACTACGACAACTATGGCAGCTATTATAAATGCAATTATTGTATACATATAAGGCGGGGTGCCGTATGTGTAGTCATCTTTTGATACCTGGACATATAGAAATGTTCCAAAAACACTTATAGTAAATCCTATAACACATCGTATGGCAAACTGGAGTTTCCAGCTAAGAGCAGGTTTCCCAGCAGTTTCACTTTTTCTTATTGTAAACAGTACACAGGCTATAACTGCATAGATGACTGCAAGTATAAGAGTATATGCGTTTGATACGCCGGAGAGCAGCATATCAGATAAGCTGTTTGATGAAAATGCTACAGGTTCAAACAGTGAAAGAAACTGTTCAGCAAGCATATTGTATGAGTTATCAAGCAAAGGCATAAAATGTGTTGCTGATGCGGCTGTATATACATTGCTGACTGTTGAATTCACAAGAATAAGTATGAATCTTGGCAGGAATATAATGATTCCTGAAAGACAAATATTACTGAATATGTTTCCGGTGACAGAGCAGGCAAGTGCAATAGCAGCAGAGCATAAAAGTGCACATAAAAATTCTGATGTATATATGTGAAATGTTGTAGAATAATCTACTATAAAATATTTACTGAATATATGATAACTTATAAAATTTGTTATATATGTTGCAAGCATTATTATAATCTGCCATGCCGTTATAGCAGCGAATCTTGAAAGAAAAAGATTCTGTCTTTTATATGATAATGAATGGTAGAAATCGCTAGTGCTTCGTTTGTTAAGGAAAAACCAGGCATAAAGTGCAAGCACAGGAGTGATAAGTGCAATGACAATAAGCAGATATGTGGCTGATGATACAGGCGATACGATAGCTGTATAGTCAGTGCTGTTATTCATTACAGATACTCCGTTAGCTAGAGCATTTTTATTAGCATTAATCATATTCTTAATATTTATTCCATTCATGATTATGGGAAGGGCAGTTATACATATCATAATAGCTGTTGATATAAGTCCTATTACTTTAAGCTGTATGAATGACTGCCAGAATAGTTTAATACTGAATATATTTCTATTATTGAGTTTATTATTCATTATAACCTCCATTTCTACGTGTAATATAAATCTCACGGCAGGTGAATATTGTGTGGTATTGTTTGAATGCGTAGCATAATACAATACTTAGGCATTAAAGCCGGGGTGTTTTTTATCTTTGGTCACCAACTCTTATATGGTACACAAAATTGGTATATATGCCGGGGATTTTAACCAGGCATAATCATGTTATTGTAATATTTATAACTTAATTCTGGTTAAGCTCTACCTCAAGAGCGTCATCGAATTCATATCCAAGTGATTCCATCTCATAAGTAAACACTTCTTCAAGAGTGAGTGGAAGCACATCCAATATAACCGGGTTCATATTACGAAGATAGCTTATAGTTTCTTCACGGTCTCCGTTAACAATCATGTTGGCAACCGAACCCTGCTGACGGTATCTTGTTATATTAAGTCCTTCAAACTTTGATTTTCCAAAGATATTTTTAAATGCAATCTGTACTTTAAACTGTGTGGTTTTTAGCTCAAGCACATCACTATCAAGTACAAGACCGCCTTTGTGAAGAAGTGCTAGGTGATCACATATATCTTCGAGCTCACGAAGAGAATGGGATGTTACAATAACAGTAGCATTGTATTCAGCTACGTCGTTGCAAATAAGCTTCTTGACCAGATTACGCATAACAGGGTCGAGTCCATCAAAGGTTTCGTCAAAAAACATATATTTGGTCCTTGTTGAAAGTGCAAGAATAATAGCCGCCTGTCGTTTCATACCTTTAGAAAAGTTAGCTATTGGTTTCTTTGGATTAAGTTCAAAGAGTTCGGTCAGCTTTAAATAGCGTTCCCAGTCGAAGTTATCATATATTGAACTATACAGCTGAGCCATTTTATTCATAGTTGCACCGGGAAGAAAAAATAATTCATCTGCAACAAATACAATATTTTCTTTTACTTTAGGATTCTCATATATAGGTGCATTATCGATATATGCACATCCTTTGTCTGGCTTATATATTCCAGACAATACTCTTAAAAATGTTGATTTTCCTGCACCGTTAGATCCGACCATACCATATATGCATCCATCATTTATACTGCAGGTTATATTATCGAGCGCAGTAAAATCCTCGAATGTCTTGTGAATACCATCCGCCTTAATCATTCAAATACCTCCTTGTTACATGGTTTTAAATACATCATCAACAGCTTCAATAATTTCTTCTCTGGTTATCCCGGCTAGAGCCAGTTCCTTGATAGCCTGCTTGAATTCCGGCATCTTTTCTCTTGAACTGGTTCCAAGGATAGTAAGAGCATCAGGGGCTACGAAGGAGCCTTTTCCTGGAACTGTAACGATGAGTTTTTTTCTGTCAAGCTCTGTATAGGCTTTTTGGATTGTGTTTGGGTTAATTGACAGACTGACAGACAAGCTTCTGACAGAAGGCATTTTATCGCCACTGTTTAAAAGACCGGTCAGAATCTGTTCTTCAACCTGATTAATAATCTGTTCATATACAGGCACTCGCGACATGACATCTATAACGAACATAGTGATAGCAATCCTTTCTTAGAATTTAATTTACATTATTTGTTTTATACATGTAT
>JBNMGS010000230.1:0-4035 GCA_050872365.1 Lachnospira sp. | reverse complement strand
TTCATCATCTTATTAATTCTTCTTATTATTAATTTCATTAACTCATTTTTATAGTGGTTAATTTTATATAAAAATGTTATGCAAATATAAAAACCTGAAAACATACATATCTGCACCTATATCAGGGCGTAATATGCATGATTCCAGGTTTATACATTTCATAGTTATACTACCTTACTTTCAAAGAACTGTTCAAACTCATGTTTTACCTGTCTGAACACTTCCATAAGCTTTGGTGAAAATACTCCACACTCACCATTGATTATCATATGATATGCTTCTTCTCTCGTATATGCAGCCTTATAGCATCTTTCGCTTACAAGTGCATCGTACACATCTGCCAATGAAACAAGCTGCGCTGATATAGGTATATCTTCACCCTTTAATCCATCTGGATATCCACGGCCATCATATTTTTCGTGATGATGTCTTATAATTTCATAACACACTTTCTTATATGTAGGATTCCAGTTGTTATTCATAGTATCAAGCAGCTCGCAGCCTCTTATTGTATGTGACTTCATATACTCGAATTCATCATTAGTAAGTTTACCCGGTTTTAACAATATGCTATCCGGTATGGCTATCTTTCCAAGGTCGTGAAGTGTACTTGCAAGAACAATAGTATCTATCATCTCCTTGTCAAGACCATATTCCGGATACTGTTCACTGAATTTCCTTGCTAATATTCTTGTATAACCTTTTACTCTCTGTACGTGTTCACCACTTTCAAGGTTACGGAATTCAACTACAGTACCAAGCATTTCTATGATATCCTGATTACTTTTTTCAAGTTTTTCTGCCTGTGCTTTAAGCGTTATGTATGCTCTTCTAAGTGTTGATGTCTGTTCCTCAACCTTCTCTTCAAGCTTGTTCTTATACAGATAATGGTTAACTGCATTTTCAACTCTTTTCTTAACGAGGTCAACATTAAAAGGTCTTGCTATGAAATCGTTAACTCCGGCATCAAAACATTTCTTTTCATTCTGGACACTGTTTTCACCACTTATGACAAGCACCGGGACTTTATCCATAACTTTTCTGTCTGCAAGTATACCAAGAAATTCAAAACCATCCATAACCGGCATAACAATATCAAGAAGAATGGCAGCGACATCATACTTAACTTCTTCAAGCACTTCTAATCCACTCTGTCCGTTATCTGCCTGAAGTATATCATACTCATCATTAAGCATATCCACAAGCAACTCTCTATTCATTTCTGAATCATCTACTATAAGCAGCCTCTTTTTATTAGAATTCATAATGTCCTCCATTTCTTATTATAGATATCTTACCATCCTTATTCTTTAGTGTTATATTATTGACTCTCGAAGCTCTCCACATTGCACCATTGATATTAATGCTAACACCCGGATATACATTACCCTTTAAAACAACTTTAACATAATTCAGTCTGGCCATATCCTCCTGCAGCTGCTTCTTTACCTCGTATATCTCTTTTAGTTCATTTTCCTTGGTATATATAGCATTCTCAATTTTGACATATAAAGAGTTAACACTTCTTTCATCTAATTCTAACTTTCCTCTCATATCTTTAAGCGCATTTCTAAGAAGTGTCAGTTCTCTTTTAACATTTTCTTCTCTCTCATCAAGAGTTGCTTTATCTCTTAAGTACTTTTCTTCCTTGCCAACTTTTATCTTTGTTGTAACACATGCTTCATTACCTATATTATAAGTTATTATAGCTTCTCCGGCATGTACACTTCCTCCGGCAAGCACAGCTTTAGTCCCTGATATTTCTATATTCTTGTCAGCATACACTTCACTGTTAAGACAGTAATTAGCCTTAAGACTTCCTCCACATATTATCCTGGCATTCTCAAAGAAGTTGCCCATAACATCACGCATGGCTCTTATATAGCCTTTTCCACCCTGATTATTGCCTTTCTTCAGAATAATATCACCACCGGCATCAAGAACTGCTGATTCTGTATAGCCATCTACAAGTATATCTTTAGCAGCTTTTATGACAGCTCCATCTCCAATCATTCCTTTTACATATACAGAACCATTAAATACAACATTGCCACTCGCCTGTGTGACATTATCAAGAACTAATATATCCGTAATTTCAAGTCTTCCATTCCTAAGCTCAACTTTTCCATCAATCTGCGATATATATGTAATATTATCCTGTAATATACTAAAACCTGTACCTGTAATCGGTGGCAGTTCTTTTCCCTTAGTACCTGCTATATTCTCGCCTGTAACCTTTCTTCCCGGTACACCTGGTGTTGCAGCATGATATTTGGCTACTACCTGACCCTTATTTACTATTTCAAACCACTTAATATTCTGGTAATCAACTGCTCCATTCTCTAAAAGCTTTGGATTAGATTTCAGATCTGTATCAAATGTGTATTCATACCATCCATCAACACCTGCTCCCGGCTCTGTTCCTGTTGCAACGACTATCATTTCCTGACTGGCACCTTCTTTTTCAAGTTCGTCAAGCGTATCATAATCTATACCAAAGACAACATTATCTTCTGTCAATGCCTCTATAATATCTTTTCTTTTTATCTTCACCCCTACTTCAGATACAATAATGAAAGCCTCCATCTGGCTGGAACTTACAACAAGCACAAAATCCCTGTATTCTTTCTTTTTTTGTTCTTTTTCCAATGGAAGTTCTTTTGCTGCTTCTTCAAGCCGGAGTCTGTGTTTTTCCATTTCTTTAGCAGTATACATAAAGCTCTTATAATCTTCTACAGGAAGATTATGTTCAAGTCCTATACGTATCTGCTTCATCTGGTTCCATGAATACAATGGATTCTTATACTGGCTCACATCAAGACGTTTCTCTAAACCAATCCTTATTTCTCTCATCTGAAGCCAGCTCATATCACTTCTTGCATAACTATCTACATCAAGATTCTTTTCAAGTCCAAGAAGAATTTCCTTTATAACAACACCTCGCTGTGAAGTATTGATATATCTGTCTATATCTATATTATTCTCAAGTGCTATTCTTATCTGCTCTAACTGTTCCTGATCATAGCCTTCCCGTATATACCTGCTTATATCAACATTGTGCAATATTGCAAGTCTTAACTGCTTAAGAACCCCTGCCGGATAATTCTTAGCATATGACAGATCTATTCCCTGCTCTAATCCCTCTCTTATCTGTCGCATAATCTCAAAAGGTACTGTCTTTTGAGCATACTTGCTTATATCAATCTTATTCTTAAGTCCTAGACGTATTTCTTCCATCTGAAACCAGTCATAGTCTGCACTAGCATAATATTCAACTGGCAGCTTTTCCATAAGACCCAGTCTTATCTGCATCATCTGTATGGCAAGATATTCTTTTTTTGCATACAGAGACACATCAAGTCCGTTAAGAAGTCCTTCCTCTATCTCCTGCCACTGGTCAGCTGTATAATCTGATTCATTTAAATAATTGTTATCAATAGTGGTCATATACAACTCCTGTTCTTTACTTAATCCAACTGTCTGATAGCATCTACTGTAAGCTTATAGGCAGCTTTAACTGCTTCCAGTTTTTCTTCGCTTCCATCCATTTGTCCATCCCTTAGTTTTTCTGTTAATTCATAGCTTGCTTTATATAAAGTATCAAAACCAAGGTTAAGACATATCCCCTTTAATGTGTGTACTGCCCTGAAAGCTTCCTGTGCATTATTTTCTGCCATAGCATTAATAAGATTATCGTAGCTTCCATCATCAAGAAACTTTTTCGCAAACTTTGTAATAATTGCTTCTCCTGGAATTCTTTCCAGCACTGCATCATAATCTGAACCCATCTTTTCGTAACATTCTTTAATTGTCATATCCTTCTCCAATCTTCTATTTATATTTTATGGTACCAGGGATTAAAAGTCCTAAACCCACATAACCTTGCTATCTGTTAAAATATGTATTAACTCCTTCCACCAGTCCATCTTTTAATGTTTCAAGTTCGCTATCACTATGAGATGAACATGCATTACCAAGTTCTATATCTACTGATGGAATAGTACTGTATGATGTCTGTGTAAGGTCTATCTGCAT
>JBNMGS010000229.1:0-4036 GCA_050872365.1 Lachnospira sp. | reverse complement strand
GTTGTATACAATCATATCTTTCATGTAATTACATTTTTACGTCTATGACGGACATTAGATTAATAAACAAAAGTATGCAATACTATTATGTTTTATATAATAACTAATAGATATTTCTGATAACCAATAGATATTTCTGGGTAAAATAAAAAGAAAGGCTTAAAACAAAAAATGTTTAAGCCTTTCGTATGTTTCTTTAATTCGAGCTTGTCTATGTGAACAGCTTACTTAGCGTAATCCACAACCCTTGATTCTCTTACGATACTAACTTTAATCTGTCCCGGATATTCCATCTGATCTTCAATCTGCTTAGAAATATCTCTTGCAAGTAATACCATATCTGAATCACTGATAACTTCAGGAACAACCATTACCCGAACCTCTCTACCTGCCTGAATAGCAAAAGATTTCTCAACTCCCTTATATGAGTTGGTAATATCTTCTAATTGTTTTAATCTGTTTGTGTAAGTTTCTAACGTTTCTCTTCTAGCGCCTGGTCTTGCGGCTGATATTGTATCTGCAGCCTGTACAAGACATGCTATTAAGCTTTCAGGTTCAACGTCACCATGATGTGCTTCTACTGCATTAATAACAAGTGGAGATTCCTTGTATCTTCTACAAAGATCAACACCCAACTGAATATGTGAGCCTTCCATTTCATGGTCGACAGCTTTACCTATATCATGTAACAAACCGGCTCTTTTGGCCATCTTTACATCAAGGCCTAACTCACCGGCTAACAATCCTGAAATCTGAGCTACTTCAATAGAGTGTTTCAATACATTCTGACCATAACTAGTTCTATACCTTAACTTACCAAGTAAGCGAACTAATTCTGGATGAATTCCATGGACACCAACCTCTAGGGTTGCAGCTTCACCTTCTTCTTTAATTAATGTTTCGACTTCTTTCTGGGCTTTTTCAACCATCTCCTCAATTCTTGCTGGATGAATACGTCCATCAATTATGAGCTTTTCAAGAGCTATTCTTGCGATTTCTCTTCTAATTGGATCAAAACCCGATAAAACGACTGCCTCTGGTGTATCATCAATAATAAGTTCTACACCTGTAAGAGTTTCAAGAGTTCTTATATTACGACCCTCTCTACCTATAATACGGCCTTTCATTTCATCATTAGGAAGCTGTACAACTGATATAGTTGTTTCGGCTACGTGATCAGCAGCACAACGCTGTATAGCATTAACTACCAATTCCTTTGCCTTCTTATCTGCTTCCTCTTTTGCTCTGCTTTCTAATGTTTTAATCATTACAGCAGTATCATGTTTAACTTCATCTTCAACAGTTTTTAATAGATATTCTTTTGCTTGTTCGGAGGTCAAACCAGAGATTCTTTCAAGTTCCTGCTGTCTTTTCTTTTCAAGTTCGTCTACTTTCTGCTTTAACTTACCAAGTTCTTCCTCTTTTCTGGTAATACTTAAGTCACGCTTCTCGACCGCATCAATCTTTCTATCAAGAGTTTCTTCTTTAGAAAGGACTCGCTTTTCATACTTCTGTATTTCAGCACGTCTTTCCTTTGTCTCTTTCTCAAGTTCATTCTTAGTTTTTAAAGATTCTTCCTTAACCTCTAAGAGTGCCTCTTTCTTCTTTGTCTCTGCCGTCTTTAACGCTTCATCTATTATCTCTCTGGCTCTTTCATCAGCATTGCCAATTTTTTCATCATTGCTTTTAGCAATGGCTTTGCCTGATACAAACCAAGTAATAGGTGCGACTACTGCAAGTGTAACAAGAATTGCGACAACTATCGGAATTAACACAGGAGCACCTCCTTATTAAGTTTTCATTGTACAAAATATACAACATATTAATATTATACTTTAATCACCATAATGTCAAGGTTAGAACTATTTAACTTTCGCATAATTAGTACTCTTTTTCTTTATTGACAACAATATCAAGTGCTTTATTAATATTATCAGTCATAAAACCTTTTCTATACAATGAAGCCTTTACCTTCTGTAACTGATTATAGTCATTCAGGTCTTTGTTATGATATTTACTATGAAGCTGTTTAACTATAATATCCACTTCCGGGTCATCTGTATTCTGACCATACAATCCGTTATAGCACTCATCAAACGCTGATGATATGATATCCTGACCAACACCTTTAAGAATAAGATTCTGTTCTATAACCTTTCTGGATTTAGAGGTAATATGTGAGAGTATATAGTTACCAGCATATCTCCTGTCGTCTATATAACCATATGAAGCAACATACTGTATAGCTTTATCTATACATTCTTTTGGATATCCTCCTGATTTAAGTTTTTCAAATAATTTCTTTTTTGTATAATCTCTATCCTTTAACAGTGCCATTGCACGTATCTTCGATCTTTTGATTAATATATTGATAATTTCATCATAATCCTCTGTAGATATATATGAATCTTTCTTTATATTAAATCTTCTAAGCTCAGATATATACAAAACAAACGCAGGCTCGTAATTAACAAATACACGCCTGCGCTTAGAATCCACTTCCTGAATAGAGGTAACATACTTATCTGTTTCCTCTGCCATCTTTATGCTTCCTCTGTGTTCTCTTTCTTAGCTGATTTTGCCTTGGAATCGTCTACACCAGCTGCAGTATCTTCCTTGCCTGCCACTGGATTATCGCCTATACCATAATGTGCCCTTACCTTCTCATCAACTTCCTGTCTTATCTGAGGGTTGTTGATAAGATACTGCTTAGCATTCTCTCTTCCCTGACCTATCTTCTCTCCATCATAAGAGAACCATGCTCCGCTCTTCTGGATAATACCTACATTAGAAGCAAGATCAATAAGATCGCCTTCTGTAGATATTCCCTTACCAAACATAATATCAAACTCAGCCTCTTTAAATGGTGGAGCCACCTTATTCTTAACGACCTTTACCCTTGTTCTGTTACCTATGACTTCACCACCGGACTTTAATGTCTCAATCTTTCTTACATCCAATCTTACCGATGCATAAAACTTAAGTGCCCTTCCACCTGTAGTAGTCTCTGGATTACCAAACATAACTCCTACTTTTTCTCTTAACTGGTTTATAAATATAACTACACAGTTATTCTTGCTTACTACCGGTGTAAGCTTTCTTAATGCCTGAGACATAAGTCTTGCCTGAAGACCTACGTGTGAATCACCCATGTCACCATCTATCTCTGCCTTAGGTACAAGTGCTGCTACTGAATCGACAATAACAATATCAATAGCACCGGATCTTACCATAGTTTCACATATCTCCAACGCCTGTTCGCCACTATCCGGCTGTGATATGTACAAATTATCAATATCAACACCTATATTCTTAGCATATACGGGATCAAGAGCATGTTCTGCATCTATAAATCCTGCTATACCACCTCTCTTCTGCACCTCAGCTACCATATGAAGCGCAACTGTTGTTTTACCTGAAGATTCCGGACCGTATATCTCAACAACTCTTCCCTTAGGAACTCCACCCAGGCCTAAAGCTATATCAAGACTTAGTGAACCTGTTGGTATACACTCAACATTCATATTAGCTGTTGAATCACCAAGCTTCATAACCGAACCTTTGCCAAACTGCTTCTCAATATTAGAAATAGCCGCATCAAGCGCCTTTAACTTATCTTCATTAACCAAATTATATATACCTCCGTTATCTTGAACATCTGTTCGCCTGTAATGATAATATTATATATGAGCTAATTTGTCAATAGTTTTCAAATATTTATTCGAATAAACGTTCGATATGCATTATAATACCAGGGTCAAAAGGTCTGAACCCACATGAGCTTGCTCATAGGTAGGGTCTTTTGACTCCAACATCATATTATTGTTCATGGTCATAAAGAACACAATATGTCCACATTAAAATATCATCTATATATTATATGTACTCTTTCTGAGTAAGATTGGGAGTTTTCCAGGATAGGTTCTGAACAACAACTATTTTATGTAAATACATACCGGATGAAAACCAAATGACATGCACTTGTCTATGAACAATAATTATTATATGTAAATGACAATTCCCACAAATATTATAC
>JBNMGS010000228.1:0-4045 GCA_050872365.1 Lachnospira sp. | reverse complement strand
CTGCGCCCAAGGCACTAACAGCCATACTATAGTGCAGTGCTCACTTGATACTGCTGACAATATCTGCTCCGGCTTTGTTCCCCTAAGAAGCACCGCCCTGCTTCCTGCTACAAGACTTCCCATCCAGTGGAACTTAGCACCTGTATGATAAAGAGGTGGTATGCATAAAAATGTGTCATCTCTTCCTGTCGAATGATGCTTCTGCTCCATAATAGCAGCCTGTGTAAGACTCTGATGTTTATGTAATATAGCTTTAGGAAAACCTGTAGTTCCTGAAGAAAAATATATTGCGCCATAATCATCTTCTGTTATCTTAACATCGGGTTCTTTACTTGAGCAGTCCGCCACAAGTTCACGATAACTTTCTGCAAAGCTTGGACAGTTGTCACCAACATATATAAGAAGTCTTCCTCTTGATAATCTCTCTGCATTTACCTCTATTCTTCCAATAAATGCAAAACCGAAAACTATAACATCAACCTGTGCAAGCTCCGCACAATAATATATTTCATCTGAATCGTAACGGAAGTTAAAAGGTACTGCTATAGCACCTGTCTTTAACACTCCAAAATATATAGGAAGCCACTCAAGACAGTTATACATAAGAATAGCTACCTTATCTCCTTTCTTAACACCTCTGCTAAGAAGCATATTAGCAAATCTGTTTGCCTTTTCATTAAAAACACTCCATGTAATCTCACGCCTGTATGGCATATTGTTAATCGGCTGGATAAGGTCGAATTCTTTCCATGTAGTTCTTCTTGTATCCTTCTCATCCGGATTAAGCTCAACTAAAGCAACCTCATCGGGATACAACTCAGCATTTCTTACTAAATAATCTGTTACTGGCATAATACTTTCCTTCCTGCTATATTGATACATGTATCAGACTTTATATGTACACGAATTATTGTCTTTCGTATTCACAACTCTCACATCGTATCTTTATAAAAATCTCATTAAATAATAGAATACCACATTTTGCACAATAAAAAAAGAGTTGCAGGGCAACTCTTTAGTTAAATATACCACAAATCTATTTTTTGCACTAATTACCAACTATATCTTTTTTATTAAACCTGTGTACTGTTATAACAATTGTAATTGCCGTTATACATATCAAAACAATAACTGGCACTAATACCGATATTCCCTTATCCACATACCTGGCATTTCTAAGAAGCATACTTGCGTTACCAATCAGTACAGGATTCATTATATATGCTGACAAGACATCATATACAACCAATAACATTAACGAAACCACAGGTGTTGCCATTAAGGCAATAGACATATACATTATAGTTACACATATATTGTATATAAAGCATAAAACTATGTCCCACACATTAACCACATCTGTTATTATCTTTGCTCCATAATAGTAATTAATATATTCTTTATGTACTCCAAGCCCATGTGCTCCTGTCAATATTGCAAATAACAATATTACACCTATTATTACCACATATCCTGCTACTGTCTGTATTAATCCCCAGATAATCTTACTTATCCACCATTTACTTCTCTTACCATACTGTACAAGGGAATACTGTCCGTTAGATAGTAAATCCTTAAATGGATATATAAAAACAAGGCTTATAAGCAACAGCTGCATCGCCATCCATATTACAGGCAGTTCAAAATAATTATTTTTTTCAGGAACATACTCTTTCATACCTCCAAATATAAGGAATAAATAATCTCCTATATAAAAGTTTCCATTTCCTGATATCTTTCTGGCATAATCACCCACAACCACATAAAATCTGCCACATACAACTATGACAAACACCATAATCAATATATATTTCCATATATTACTTTTTATACTTATATTAATATCACGTTTTATCAACTTCCACATCTAAGAATTCCTTCTTTCTGGACATGCACAACCCTGCATAATACAATACAATCAGAATAAGAATCATTATGATATATATATACATATCCTTAAACTTAAGAAACATCCACTGTTCTCTTAATATAGCAAGCCTTCCAAAAAAAAGCTTAAATGAAAGCACCCTCATATCATTAATTCCAACAGCAATAACAACTATTAACCCGGCTATATAATTATTGAAGAAATAATATCCAAGAAGCATAACAAATAGTGCAGTTGTTATCTGCATATAATATACAAGCCACATTAAAACAATCATACTGATAACACTATAATCAACAGTTTCCATTCTTGTATATGCTCTGGCAAAACTATCCTCTGCTGACCAGTTCATCCAGTTACTTCCATATACAATATATAACACAATCAAAGAAGCCACCAATATAACCAAAGAAGTCACGAGTGAATATAATAATGCCTGACAGGCATCCTTTTTCCATATCTTCTTTCTGTCACCGATAAGAACAACCTCCATCAGGTTATAACTTTCTTTTCTTATAAGTATAAACGATATACTGATCCATATAATACATGGAATCCTGCATTTTTCCCATGCTATATATCTTATACCATCTGCCGCACAGGCTATTGAACCTATCGCTGCTGCATTATTATATGGGGTAAGACTAAATACAACCATAATCAGTACCAATACTGCATATATTACAAACATATATGGTTTTATGCATCTTCTTGCTAATCTCATAAATTCACCACCATAAAGTAAGGATATTGTTCTATGCCAAGCTGATACCTCCGGTTATATACCTTCTTCCATCCTGAATTAGAACATAACTTTTTACTAATAAAAAAAACAAGCTTATAATCCTTAACTTCCTGTTTACCTGAACTACCACCATTAATCTTCATTGTAGTAAACAATTCCAGACCATTATTCAACACACCTGATGTTAATGTAAACCTTGATACATCAAAAGACTTACCCTGTTCTTCACCAACATACCTGTAATCCATGCTCACAATCGCATAACGTATGTCATCATCAGATGTATAATCAGATTCCCCATATCTGTCTATGAATTCCTGTCTGTCCAAAATGTCAATACCGTTAACTTTAATATCATAATCTTTATAGTTAAAAATTTCACCCTTTTCATAGGTACTGGTATACACCTTATATTCCTCTGCATTCGTATTGATATACACTATTCTGATAGCAGAAGTAATAACTATAACTGCCGCTATCACAAGTACAGCTATTCTCTTTTTCATAATCTATCCCTCTTTCTTCTGCTTACACAAAACAACATAGCTGCCACAGCCACTACAATAACCGCATATTGAATAATGATCATATACATTGAATCCTTGTCCAGCTGATTAAATCGTCCTGATTTCCATAATAAAGGAATTCCCTTAATAAAATCCCCTAAAACAAATGAAGCAAAATATACAAAATATGAACCAATCATTACAACAAATCTGTTTGATAATATAAATGAAAATATAAATGTCATACAATTAATAATTCCATATACAACAAATATCCACAATATATATATCAGACAATATATAACCGGATGATTAAGCATAATACCCGAGCACACCAGCTTATCACTTAAAGGAAAATTGTAATTATTAATAGTATTTACAGCTTCCATAGGCAGCACCATAAGATTAATATAAAGAGAAAGAATGAAAGGAATAGCAGCCACCACACCGCCATTTACAAACAAAGTAATAATCTTGGATAAATAATATTTTCTAATATCTGTTCTTATAAAGTACTGATTATTATAATGTTTTTTCTCATCCAGAAATATTTCAACTCCATATGCAACAGCACATAACAATGGTATGACTGCAAAAAGAATCATTCTGAATGGAGAATTATAAAATCCAATCCAATAATGAAATGCTCCCGGAATATAATCACACTTAATCCCAATATACTGCTTTAAATATGGTATAGTGCTTGTAATCGCTGTATATAAAAACCGCCATGAATATACAAGTATATATACTACTTCAACCAGCACAATCAGTATAAACTTCCTACTTTTAAATGCACGTTCCATATCAATCTTTAATAGTTTCCCCATATTAATATCTCCCAATCTTTATTTGCAAGCCTTATTTTTTGACTTGTTTTTCATAATATTCTTACTCTATCCTAGT
>JBNMGS010000227.1:0-4065 GCA_050872365.1 Lachnospira sp. | reverse complement strand
GGATTATCCAACACCAGATGGAACCTGTAGAAGAGATTATATACACGTAGTAGACCTTGCGTGTGGACATGTAAAGGCAGTTGAATACGCAGATACACATAAGGGTGTTGAGATATTCAATCTTGGAACCGGAACACCATACAGCGTGCTTGAGATTGTACATGCATTTGAAAGTTCAACAGGAGTAAAGCTGAACTACAAGATAGGCGACAGACGTCCGGGTGACCTTCCTGACTCATGGGCAGATGCCACTAAGGCTAAGGAAGTTCTTGGCTGGGAGGCAGCTAAGAGCCTTGAGGATATGTGCAGGGACTCTTGGAACTGGCAGAGCCACAATCCACACGGCTACAGAGCTTAATTAAAAGACAATAATATATTGCAATAAGACTTGTTGTGAACATATAATGATATAAGGGTTAAAAAGTCGTTCGTGCATGCCTGCACGATAAGATTTATGAACTGTTGACACTGATATCATATTTATGTGGCAGCAGGTCTTTTTGTATATGAAATGTCCGGAGGTGAATGTGTGAAGTCGATTAATCTGTATACATTAACACGCGTGGAGGATAATGACAGCTTTGCAGAATATGAGTACATTATATCCGCAAGAAAAGATTTCCAGAGAACCAGAATAAGGGAAAAAGAGTCACTTGTGCAGCTCGTTACAAAGCTTATGAAGGCAGGAGTACAGTTGTCAGACCTTGATGACTTCTTTTATTCTTATACGATTGCGCATATCAGCAAGGAGTTTGACCTGTTAAAGGTGGCGGCTGACAGGAAGCTGATACTGAATATAGAGCTGAAAAGTGAGGACGTAGGCGAGGAGAGAATTAAGCAGCAGCTTGTAAGAAACAGGTATTATCTTAGTCCTGTGACGACAAATGTCATATCATATACTTACATTCTTGATACGAATACTGTGTACAGGCTTGATGATGATAACGTGCTTATACAGTCAGACTTTATCAGCGTGGCAGCGGATATGAAAAGGTTTAAGAAATGTATGAAGAATAACATAGAAAGCCTTTTTAAAGCCAAGGATTATCTTATATCACCCGTCAATTCACCAGAAAGGTTTGCAAGACACCAGTATTTTCTTACTAACCAGCAGGAGGCTATGAGCAGAAAACTTTTGTCGGGGCTGCTAAAGGATGATGATAAGCGCTATTATTCCGTCAAGGGGGAGGCAGGAACAGGAAAAACACTGCTGCTTTATGATACAGTAAGAAAGCTGCCAGTGGATGCAGGAAAGTGTGTTATACATTTTGGAAGACGTACACCTAATATAGATATTCTTGAAAAGGCTATTCCATCTACAGATATAATAACATCAAGGGACTTGACAGACGGTGCGATGTTAAAGGGGTATGACTATATACTAGTTGATGAGACACAGAGGCTTCATGATGACCAGTTTGAGTGGATTGTAGACAGTGCATACGACTGTGGCAGGAGTTCAGTAAGAAATACCCCAAAAGTCGTTATGTTTTATGACTGTGAGCAGGTGCTTTCAAGACACGAGCAGCAGCGTGCGATGGATAAAAGGATAGAAGAACTTGCGGACGAGAATTATTTTCTTTCAGACAGAATAAGAACTAATCCGGAGCTGTCTGCATTTATAAGAAATATGTTTGACCTTAATAAGCGCGCAAGAGACTATAAGTATGACTGTGTAACGATATGCTATGCAAACAGTATTAATGAATTTAAGAGGCTTAAGGCATACTATAAGGCGAAGCAGTATATATACATAGATTATGAGAAGTCATACAGAAATGTTAATAACAGGTATAAGAGCAGAAAGTTTAACACTTATAAGGTTATAGGTAAGGAATTCGACAAAGTGCTCACGGTAATAGACAGTAAGTTTAAGTACAATGAATACGGGGAACTGTGTGCTGACTATGATGGTGATAATGATGATATACTTGAGAAGTTTTTCTATCAGGTGGTTACAAGAGCAAGAGACCAGTTATGCATAATTGTGCTTAATAACGAAGATATATTCAGACGTCTGCTTGATATATGTGTAAGTACTGAGCAGTGTGGAATAGAGGACTGAAGTGCCTTGGGTTTGGCATTTCCTGTAATGCAGGTATAAGGGACAGTGTCCGATAGAGGATTAAAGCTGCTGTACAGATGGCTAAGGAGTAACAGATATCTTCCTTTCAGAATAATATAAATTATGAATATATGCGGCTTCATACAGAAGTATGCATATATCAGATATTATGGAAAGGGGGGTATCAGAGGTTATGAAGAAAATGAGGATGAAGTCATTATTGAAAATGACATTTTCACTCATACTTAGTGTGATGATGGCTGTTATGATGAATGTTACGGCTATGGCTGTTGTTATAGATGTAAGCAGCCATGACGGGCTTATAGACTGGAACAGCGTTGATGAACACATCGAAGGTGTTATTATACGAATAGGCTACGGAAGTGACTATGCAAGTCAGGATGACAAACAGGCAATCCGCAATATGGATGCGTGTGAAAGACTTGGTATACCATATGGAGTATATATATACAGTTACGCACTTAATATGCAGGATGTTGAGTCAGAGATAGAACACACATTGCGTATGATACAGGGGCGCAATCCTGTGCGAGGCGTGTGGTTTGATATGGAGGATGCTGACGGATACAAGGAAAGTAAAGGAATAGACGTATATAAAGAAGGCAGTATGCTTACAGACTTCTGCATAAGGTTTGTCAGCGAAATGTATTCGCGTGGTTATACCACTGGTGTATATGCCAATTATAATTACTACAAATATGTATTAGAGCTTGACAGGCTGACAGCAACCGAAGGCTTTAATATGTGGCTTGCACACTGGGGTATAGAAGAGCCAAGCATGGATTGTATGATGTGGCAGTTTGGAGCTTATAAGATAGATGACCATGAATTTGATGGTAATATATTCTATGCAGATTACACATCGCCTTATGATAAGTCTGAGATAGAAGTGGATGCAAAGGTAAACACCAGTGTAGATGTAACCTACCGTGCGCAGATATCAGGCGGTTACTGGCTTCCTGAGGTTATTAATGATGAGGATTATGCCGGAATACATGGAAGAGCCATAACAGGAATAACACTGGCTACAGATAAGGGATATGCTGTATACAGGGTATATTCTGGTGGAAGGTGGCTCGACTATGTTGACAGCAGGAATTCAGATATATCAGATTTCTACAATGGATATGCTGGTAATGGTGGAAATGTTGAGGCGGTTGAAGTGTACTATTACACGCCTGATTCGCTGTTGTACAATGAAGCCACACCATATGCAACGCTTGTTGACGGAGGTTATAAGTATGCATATTACAGGGTCAGCCCTAAGTGGCGGAATTATTATTCTTATCAGACAGATGACAGCACGGCTGACGGTCAGGACGGATACGCAGGAGTGTACGGAGTTCCGATTGACAGGTTCCAGATAATTATAAGGTAAGGGGATATTATTATGCTGTGGGTGCTATTAGCGTATTAATGCTGATTTTATCATTCCAGATAGTAATAATGATTATATGAATAAATTTACGCATGTTGGCAGATTATAATAATCTATAAATGAGCAAATACAGAAAAATGCACAAAAATAATTTGCTTTTGTTTGTACCTCAGATACATTTCAATAGATTATGAAAAATCTGTTTTTCCAACGCAGACATTACTTGTGCAATATTTTAAATTTGCTCAGTTATAGATATCAAGTCAGAATTATAATAGGAGAACAATATGCGTAATATTATGAAAAATAATGCCGGGGATGACAACAACATTTATGATGACAATAATGGCATGATTAATAACGGAGTTAATCATAACATTAATAAAGATACTAATGATATTGCTGACGATAATAACAGTAATAATTGTCATAATAGCGGATGGAATAATCGTGCCAATAAGCAGAACAGCACGTATGATAATAAACAAAATGAAAATAGCGGTACAGACAATGAAAGCGCTAACAATAAAGACAATAATGAAGATATGTGTGACGGTCAGGTGACTCTTGATAATAATAATGGTAGTGGTCAGGTTAAGCT
>JBNMGS010000226.1:0-4065 GCA_050872365.1 Lachnospira sp. | reverse complement strand
GGTAAAAAGGTATTTCACCCCCTCATTTATGATTAATTGGATTACTACATGCTACGCATTCCCGTAATCTGACTCCACCTCGAAATCCGCTAATTTACCAGCTTCGCATAGTAAATTGCTACTTTCTTAGTGTAGTGCGGATTACTAAGGTATACATCGAATTGCACGCAAGCATGTATCGATGATATATTTTGACCCTTTAATCATATTAATACAAATGAAATATCAGTCATTAAACAACCAACAGATTGGAGATATCATGAAAAAATTCAAAAGAATCGCCGCCCTTACGATTGTTATTTTATGGGCTGCCCTTATTGTTATCACGCTGATAACTGCATTTATCGATAACGAAACTGCGCACACATTATTTAAAGGACTTATATTTACCGATATTGTTCTTCCTGTAGTAGCTTACGCTATGATGCTTATGTACAAGTATCTTTCCGGCAGAAAGCAATAACCCAAATAGCTGCAGTTATAATATCGCCTGCTATGCAATAATTAGCAGAAAATAACATTAGTAGTAACAATAGCGATGATTAAGATTATTCTTCTTAACCATCGCTAATTATATTCTGCACAATATTAATATTTCATTATCTTACATTATCATGTATGCTTTACTTTCCATAAGAACTTACTCTATGAATAATCTCATGTCTACCCGGTCCGTTAGATACCATAGTGATAGGTGCCTCTATCTCTTTTTCTATAGTTTCTACATAGTTGCGGCATGCTTCTGGAAGATCTTCGTAGTTCTTAATTCCTCTGATATCACACTTCCAGCCTGGAAGTACCTTAAGCACCGGCTTAGCCTTCTCAAGTTCTGGAGCTGTTGGAAAGTCCTTAGTAACCTTTCCATCTATTTCATAGCCAACACAGATAGGTATCTCATCAAGATATCCTAATACATCAACTACTGTAAGAGCAACTTCTGTTGTTCCCTGCATACGCACACCATAACGTGTTGCAACTGCATCAAACCATCCCATTCTTCTTGGACGGCCTGTTGTAGCACCGAATTCGCCGCCATCTCCGCCGCGCTTTCTTAACTCGTCAGCTTCATCTCCAAATATCTCACTTACAAATGCACCAGCTCCTACTGCTGATGAATAAGCCTTAACTACTGTAACAACATCCTGTATAGATGCTGCCGGGATACCCGCACCAATAGCACCATAAGGAGCTAAAGTTGAAGATGATGTAACCATTGGATATATTCCATGGTCAGGATCCTTAAGAGAACCTAACTGGCCTTCAAGAAGTATCTTCTTTCCATCCTTAAGAGCCTGATGAAGGAATGCTGATGTATCACATACGAATGGCTTAATCATTTCCTTATATTCCATAAGAGTGTTAAATATATCTTCTTCCTTAAGAAGTGGCTTATGATAAAGATGCTCAAGCATAACATTCTTCAATGTGCATACATTAGCAATCTTTTCCTTAAGTTCTTCTTCATCTCCGAATAACTCGTTAACCTGAAAACCAATCTTTGCATATTTATCTGAATAGAATGGAGCAATTCCTGACTTAGTTGAACCAAATGACTTACCTGCAAGTCTTGCTTCCTCATATGTATCAAAATCAATATGATAAGGCATCATAATCTGTGCTCTGTCTGATACAAGAATCTTAGGCATTGGAACATTTCTGTCTGTAATGCTCTTAATCTCCTTTATAAGATAAGGGATGTTAAGGGCAACTCCATTACCAATAACACTTGTAATATGGTTGTAGAATACGCCTGATGGAAGAAGATGCAGCGCGAACTTACCGTAATCGTTTATGATTGTATGTCCGGCATTACTTCCTCCCTGAAATCTTACAACGATATCAGATTCTTCAGCAAGCATATCTGTAATCTTACCCTTACCTTCATCTCCCCAGTTAGCACCAACAATAGCTTTTACCATAGTTTCCTCCATTCTGCTAATCCTTAATTTAGCATATAACTTTAGTGGTTTAAAACAGCACATAAAACCACAACTGTTATAATAACACAAGTACGCAGTTGCAATCAATGGGTTTGTGAAATAAGTTTTATAAAACATTTATATATCTTTTATTGTCAAATGCCGACATATACCGTAATATTGCTGTACTTGAGTTATAATTTTTATTTTATTATAATAGCCTTGTTATATATGGATTAAAGGATGGTACACTAAATGCACACTAAAAAGCACAGTAGCAAAGCACCAATTACAATGCTTTTTCTGTCATTAATTATACTGATTACACTATTTATTTTTTATTATCGCAATAAACACGACAATACCGCTACAGATGACTCTCTTTCTATGTCTGTAGATAACACGATAGAAACTTCCTCTGTTGACCCTGATTATATCAAGTCGGCAGACAATGAGTATTCAATTAAAAATTCTGATGATAACAGTTATCCTGACAGCTATGAACTGGGTATTCCTTATGTAAGCCAGTATCCGCAGCTTCCTACAGGCTGTGAAATCACATCTTTAACGGAGGTTTTGCACTATCTTGGATATTATATAGACAAGGAGGAGCTGGCAAGGAATTATCTTGCAATGAAGGATGTTGCGACCAAGGGCTGTTTTGTTGAGTATTTCTGGGGTTCTCCGTGGCTTACAACGGGAAGCGGATGCTTTGCGCCTGCTATTGCTAATGCTGCAAATGCATTTTTTAAGGCAAATAATTCTAAGTATTCAGCTTATGTTATGAGTTACCAGCCTCCGGAAATGCTGTATGCACAGCTTGCAAAGGGACATCCGGTTATTGTATGGACAAGTTTTAATTATGATGTGACTGAGATTAAGTATAATGAGGTTACTCTTGATGATGGAACTGTGTTTACGTGGCCTAGGAATGAACATTGTGTTGCGCTTGCGGGGTATGATGTTAATGAGAGGACGGTTACTCTTGCGGACCCGGCTTATGGAATTGTGAAGAGGGATATGGATAAGTTTGAGGATTATTATAAGAGGTTTTATTATCAGGCGGTGGTGATTGAGTAGGTTGTAACTGGCGAAAATGACAGATGGGCTTAAAGTGTTTGTGAATGGCTTGTTTTGATTAGTGGGGGCTTGAGGAGCTGGCGACTTTCAGCGCTAGCTTTCGCCTTGTGAAAGTGACTTCTTTGAGGGCTGGCGGCGTAAAGCGCCAGCCTGTAGGGGCATACGAAAGAAATAGCGCTTTGCTATTTCTTTCGTATGTCGCGGTACTCCTCGAGTATAAGAAAAATTATACTTTGTATTTAGGAACGGACGCTGTTCATAGTCATACTGAACAATGCCCTGCATTGTCCAGCATGGCGTAAACGCCTGAAGAAATAATAAAAACCACCTGCTGGTATGCAAGCATCCCATCAGGTGGTTTTTATTATTTCTTCTGACTATGAACTGCTGGGTACCATAAGATTGTTTTTGTGATTATGGAGCAGCTTTTCTTTAATACGTATAGTTTTTCTTTTGTTCTCATCGTTACTCGCGCAAGCTATTGAGGGGAATTGGACCCCCGACCTCTTCATTACCAATGAAGTGCTCTGCCACTGAGCTACAATAGCGTAGGTGCTGTGTTTTACAGCAATTTTATTTATATCATTTTTGCAGGAATTTATCAAGTGTTATTTTGACGAATTGTTTTTCCTATTTTGGTGCGGGCACGCTGGATGGCGTTGTCTATTGACTTTGGGGTGCGCTCCAGTTCTTCGGCTATTTTTACGTAGTCTTTTCCGCTCATAAGAAGTTTTATTACTTTTCTTTCTAAGGGGCTTAAAGCATTAAGTGCCTTCTGTTCTAAGCTTCCAGTGTATTCTTTGTCTATATATAGCAGCTCTGGATTTTGTTCGTATATTCCGGCTAATGTGTCTACAAGCTTCATATCTGCGTTATCATCTGTTCCGTTTACTGGTTCATCCAGCGATACATAGCGGTTTAATGGGCTGTTTTTCTTGGCATTGGAGGCTTTGACCGCGTTCATTATCTGACCGTTTATGCATAATGAGGCAAATGTCATAAATGAGGCTTCTTTTGTCTTATCATAGGCTGTGACTGCCTTATACAGACCTATCATCCCCTCCTG
>JBNMGS010000225.1:0-4071 GCA_050872365.1 Lachnospira sp. | reverse complement strand
TGTTGTAATGCAGTTATTTTAAATAAATTGGAGTGGAATATTTAAAATAATTGTAGTCAATAGATGTTGATATAACTTATATAAGGGGAATGTAAATAAGGGAGTTATGCATTTATGAAGGTAAGAAAAAATCAGAATAAACTTAAAGATATACTTAAGAAATATAAACAATATATTTTAGTAGGTGTGATAGCGGCAATTATAATAATAATATGTATAATTATTCTTATTACATCAGGTGTGAAATATAATAAACATAATAAAAGTGTAAATAATGTACAGAATACTATCTCTGTAAAAAATGAATATACAGATGTTTCTATGGATGCAGATGCTGCAAATCAATATGATGAAGATGCTAATGAATCTGAATCTGATTATGATGGAGATCCTCAGAATCAGAATAATGTTTTTAGCGGGAATGAAGTAAACGCTGCCTTTATCACAGGAGATAGTGATTTGTATACTAATGGGATAGATGTATCAAAGTGGCAGGGGAAAATAGACTGGAAAAAGGTTGCAGCAAGTGGAATAGATTATGCGATGATAAGAATAGGATATCGGACGGATGTCAGCGGTACTATATGTGAAGATGAATGTGCATCATATAATCTTATTAATGCAAGGGCTGCAGGGATAAAAACAGGCGTGTATTTCTTTTCGACAGCATTGAACGAGGATGAGGCTGTTGAAGAAGCAAACTGGGTTATAGATTACATAGCAGGCTATGCTGTTACATATCCTGTTGTATATAGATGTGAGAATTTTACTAGCCAGACAAGCAGAATGTATAATTTATCAGATGAAGATATAACCAATAATGCCATAGCATTTATGGATACTATATTAGAAGAGGGATATGATGCTATGCTGTATGCAGATAAAAATGAACTGGAAGATGACGGAATATGGAATAAAGATGATATTAGAAATGTATATCCTGTATGGATTTCATCATATAGTGAGGGAGCATATCCATCAGTTCTAGAGCCGGAGTATTCAGGAATATGTGCAATGTGGCAGTATACAGGCAGGGGAAAGACGGATGGTATAACAGGATATGTTGATTTGAATGTGGCTTATTTTAATTACGATGATGATGCTGACCCATTTGCTCCTGATAGACCGCAGGATAGCATTAATATGGCAGAACTTGGTATAGTGTTTAAAAATGTTGATGAAATGGTTATGGCTAAGGAAGATATTAATCTTAGAAGTGCACCGGATATAAGAGGCTCAATAATTTCTGTATTGTATAATGGTGATAGAATAAGAAGAACAGGAATAGGTGATAATGGATGGTCAAGGCTTGAATATAATGGCACAATCGTATATGCAGTATCTAGTTACCTTGTTAACTGAATATAATGATGTTTCTGACAGCAATTAAAAAGTTATATTTAAAAGCTTTAACTATAGTCATGAATATTTATCTTATAAAAACACAATAACGATTAGTAATCGGATATGATTAATATGGAAAATAAAAAATATAATATTATTATAACGGAGTAAACATATGAATTTAAATAGGAAAAATATTGTAACAGTATTGCTTATGGTGTCAATGCTAACGATAATGGTAACAGGTCTTTACGGGTGCGGTACTGGCAGTAAAACAACACTTGAATCAGATTTTAATGTTAGTAGGGGAGATTATGATAAAACGGCAGGAGCATCCGTAAGCAATCCATATACATTTACTGATGATTATGGAAGAGAGGTTACTGTAACATCACATAGCAGAGTTGCAACACTTATAGGAAGCTTTGCTGATATATGGGTGTCAGCAGGAGGAAGTCTTGTAGCATCCGCCAACGATACATGGACGAACTTTGACCTTGGACTATCAGATTCGGTTGTTAATATTGGAAGCATACAAAACCCTAATACCGAACTTCTTATTGCATCAAAACCGGACTTTGTGATAGCAAGCTGTAATACGGATTCCAATATAGCACTTATGGATACACTTGAAAATGCAGGAATAACAGTGGCATATTTTGATGTGTCCAATTTTACACAATATCTTAATATGCTTGATCATTGCACAATGATAACGGGTAGAAGAGATCTTTATAAAAGTAATGGTGAGGATATTAAGGCGCAGATAGAAGAAATCAAAAGTACTATGGGCGATAATCATCCAAGAGTTCTATTTATAAGAACAGCGGCAAGCAGTGTAAAAGCCAAGGGAAGCACTGGTACTGTGTGCGGGGAAATGCTTGCAGATCTTGGCTGTATTAATATAGCGGATTCACAAAAAAGTATGTTGGATGATTTAAGCTTAGAAGCAATCGTGTCAGCAGATCCTGATTATATATTTGTTACAACACAGGGAAATGATACTGAGGCGGCTATGCGAAGTATTGATAATCTTCTTACTAAAAATCCTGCATGGGCATCACTCAGGGCGGTTAAGGAGGGAAGATATTATGTCCTTGACAAGAAATTATATAATCTTAAACCTAATGCAAGATGGGGTGAGGCTTATAAACAGCTTGCAGACATTTTAAAACAGTGATATAAAATGCCTGACAGGTCGAAAGTCAGGCAGACCAAAATTTCGACAGTCTAGAAAAGCTATTGATTTAACTTATAAAAAACTAATAACGAAGAATTTTATAGGAGGATAAGATAATGGGATATTTTCCGTTTTTTATTGATATAAAAGGTAAAAAAGGATTAATTATTGGCGGTGGAAAAATTGCTGAGCATAAGTTAAGAAAGATTCTTGCATATGAGCCAGATATGACAGTGGTTGCTACAAGGATAAGTGACAGTATTAAGAGCATAGATGGTGTGAAGTTTATTGAAAGAGAATTCGTTAATTCGGATCTTGAAGGCTGCTCTTTCTGTATTGCTGCAACAGATGATAAGAGGTTTAATGCATATGTTGCTGGAGTGTGTAGAAAATATCACATATTTATCAATGTAGTAGATGATAAGGAAAACTGTCAGTTTCTTTTCCCTTCCGTATATAAAGCAGGAAATCTGTCTATAGGTATATCAACACAAGGGGCAAGTCCATATGTTGCAGCTGATATAAAGAATCACATAGTGTCCGAACTTCCGCTTGATATTGATCAGATATTGGATTATCTATGTTCTATAAGGGAAAATATTAAGGAAAAAGTAGAAGATTCATCAAAAAGAGCTGCTATATTTAAGACAGCAGCCAAAAGATGTATGATTCTTGGAAGAAAACTTGATGATGATGAGCTTGATGAAATAATAGCTTCTGTTACGGAAAGCAATACAAACGATACAAAGAAAGGAAGAGTTGTCATAGCAGGGGCAGGATGTGGTGCATATGATCTTATAACAGTAAGGGCGCTTAATGCTATAAAGACTGCCGGAGTGCTTGTATATGATGACCTTATAGATGAAAGACTATTAGAGTTTGCAGCGGAGAGTTGTGAGAAGATATATGTTGGTAAGAGAAATGCAAGACACTCAACACCACAGCAGGAGATTAATGAAGTTCTTCTTGCAAAAGCAAATGAAGGAAAGCTTGTAGTAAGACTTAAAGGTGGTGACCCTTATGTGTTTGGAAGAGGAGCTGAAGAGATACAGTATCTTAAGTCAAATGGCATAGAAACAGAGGAAATACCAGGTATAAGCTCTGCGATAGCTGTTCCTGCCATGGCTGGAATACCTGTTACACACAGGAATGTAAGCAGAAGCTTTTCTGTAATAACGGGACATACATCTGAAGATAAAGAAGCAGGTCAGAGAATCTTACATGATGATATTAAAAACTCTGCTGCCATGGATGGAACATGTGTGTATCTAATGGGACTTACACATCTTAAAGAGATAGCTGATACACTTATAAAAGAAGGAAAATCAGAGGATACTCCTGCTGCAGTTATAAGTGGAAGGTTTGATGGTACATATAAAGCCGTAAGAGGTACTCTTAAAGATATAACAGAAAAGACTATAACAGAAGGAATAGAATCACCTGCTGTCATAGTAACAGGAGATGCAGTTGATTTGAATATATAATGACAGTAGTTTTAATTCAGGTGGCTGAAATATACAATATTTATATAATATCATGCATTTAAT
>JBNMGS010000224.1:0-4076 GCA_050872365.1 Lachnospira sp. | reverse complement strand
TTGATGGCAAGGATGCTGTGTATGAAGATGGCAGTGTTATAGGTATGCTTAAGAATTCTGATTTTACAGGCTCTGACAGTAATGTCGGAGAGATGGAATGGCGTAATGTACAACTGTATTATGCTGATGAGAATGGAACAGGACTGGTTAAAGTAAAAGAAATGCTTGCTTATAACAAGAATATGCCAATAGAAAGAATGGTAGTGCAACGCCTTATAAGTGGTCCGACAACACAGGATGCACATGCTTCATTACCGGAGGCTGTAAAGCTGCTTGGTGTTTCTGTTGTTGATAAAGTGTGTTATGTTAACTTAAGTGAGGAATTCTCAGATGAACTGGTTAATGTTGCTTCGGATGTTGAGATATATTCAATTGTGAATTCGCTATGCTCACTTGACAATATAGATTCAGTCAAGATATTTATAAATGGTGATTATTCAAGAGAATTCAAGGATAACATAAGCCTTGACAGATTCTACAAATATAATCAATCGCTTGTCAGATAGTTTACAGATTTATATGTGTTCCGGAAAGGAACGGAAAAGTTAGTTTGAGAAGACCTGTTTTCATCGCAGCCTTGATTCAGCTTATGGCTGCGGTGATATCTTTTAGGTGTATGGGAATTGGAACCGGAAACAAAGAATTGACGGTTCTGGTTGCCTGTTTGATAGGAGTTATTTCATTTGGATTTCTTACTATATATATAAGATTATGTAAGATATCTGTCTTTTATTATCTTGTATTCTTATTATATCCTATTACAGTAATTGAAATGCTTGTTATGAGTACGAGCCTTAACAGAAATTATGGTTATGAAAAGTTTACAGGAACTGTTGCTGACATAGCTTGTAAAGACAGTTATATGATGGTTTATATGAAAAAAAACAGTCTTAATCCTCGTGGAATAATAGTATATGCGGATTATAAATACATCGCCGGCAGTGATAAGGAATATCTGTGTACAGGTGATGAAATAATGGTGGCAGGAGATGTAAACGTGTGGGACACCGCCCATAATCCGGGGAATTTTGACAGCCGGCTGTATTATACATCATGTGGCTATCCTTATAAATGTACGGCTGACGATGTAAAAATCATAAAAAGTGATACACAAAGTTATAAAGCATGTCTGTACAGGTTAAAACAAAGATTTAAAAAGATATATGCCGATGTGTTTGACGAAGATGACAGAAAACTTATGGATTCTATGATTCTTGGTGATAAGTATGAATTGGACAGTGACATTAAAGAAGCTTATCAGAAAAGCGGTATGTCTCATCTTCTGGCTATAAGCGGACTTCATATATCAATTGTCGGCATGGGTATATATAAAGGCCTAAGAAAGAAAGCCGGCATATGTATATCAGCGTTTGCCGGGATAATTGTAATATTATCATATCTTATATTTACTGGTGAGTCGGTATCGGCATCAAGAGCGGCTGTTATGCTTATTATTACGATAGTGGCAGATATAAGAGCAAGAACCTACGATATGCTTACAGCAATCTCAGTTGCATCAATAATGCAGATACTGGACAATCCATATGTTGTATGTAATGTTTCATATATTATGTCGTTTCTTGCAGTACTTGGTATTACCCTTGTGCTGCCGGTTATACAAAAAGAGAATAAGACACTTATTTTTATAGAAAAGAAAAATAGAAAAAATCGGACATTTAAAGATGAAATATTGTATGTGTTATGCGATTCAATAAGTGTATGTATGGCTATACATATGACACTTTTACCGGTTATGTTATATATCTCATATGAAACAGCTATGATAAGCATTCTGTTAAACTGTATCGTTATTCCACTTATGCCGGTTGTAATGATAAGTGGTATGGCAACAGGCATAACAGGGGTGTTGTCAGTAAAATGTGCGATGTTTACAGGTGGTGCCGCAAGCTATGTTTTAAAGTTCTACCAGATGGTATGCAAAGCGGCAGATAGTTTTTCGGGGCTTATATATGTTACTGGAAGGCCACAAAACTGGCAGATAATATTGTATGTAATAGTGTTGTGTATATGGATTATGGCGGAATCGGAATATGTGGGATATTTTGTGAATAATTATACGCAATATTATATGAAGAATCACACACAGTATTATGTAAAGAATTATGTGAAAAATCATATTGGAAATTATATGCTGTTTAATAGAAAATGCTGTTTCCCACGCAACAATAAACAAAATGATATATGTAACAGTTTGTTTGTAAATAAGCTGAATAGATGCAGTTATAGCAGAATACGAGCGGCTGTTATGCTATTAATGGTTGTATTAGCAATGCTTAATATGAGATATGTGCCACACAGGGGATTATATATCATGATGCTTGATGTCGGACAGGGGGACTGCATATATATAAGAGATATGAACGGAGTAAGTTATCTGTTTGATGGAGGAAGTACGGATGTAAAGAATTCAGGAAAATACAGGATATATCCGGCTTTACGTTCTATGGGGATAAAACGGCTTGATTATGTTATAATAAGTCATAGTGATGCGGATCATATTAACGGAATTAAAGAGCTGATTGATATGTGTGATGAATCATTTACAATAGGAGAAGTAGTTATGCCGGATATAAAGGATAAAGAAGAAATCGAATCATATGCTGGCATGACTGAATATGTTAAAAAAGCAGGAATAACCATAACATACAGTGTGGCAGGGGATGTGCTTCTGCGGGATGATACCAGCAGCTTTGATATAACATGTATACATCCTTGCAAGTCTTATGATTATGAAGATGTTAATGATTTTTCGGCGGTTTACAGAATTAATTATGGAGATTTTTCTATGATGATGATGGGTGATTCAGGCAAGAAAGCTGAAAAATGTATTATGAATGACTGGAATAAGACATGGCACACAAGTGTGTTAAAAACAGGTCATCACGGTTCTAAGTATTCAACAGGTGATGATTTTCTTACATATATCAGTCCGGTTGTATCGGTTATATCGTGTGGCAGGCAAAACAGATATGGGCATCCCCACAATGAAACACTTGAAAGATTAAGAGATAAGAATATAGAAGTATACAGAACAGATGAAGGTGGGGCAATAACTATTAAAGTAAGTGAAGACAGTATGGTTATAGAGCAGAAATATAACTGAATTTATTTTAAATTTATTTTTAAATGCTTAAAATCCACATAATGGATTTACAATAATTAAGGGAAGATGGTACAATATTAGCTATGAAAACATTGAATGAACATATTAAAAAGGGTGAATATCAGAAGGTATATCTTATATATGGAGAAGAAGAATATCTTAAAAATCAGTATCGTGACAGGCTGAAAAAGGCTATTATAGGTGATGATACTATTAATTACAGCTATTTTGAAGGAGATAGCACTAAAGCAGATGATGTTATTGCCATATGTGAGACTATGCCGTTTTTCAGTGAAAGAAGGCTTGTCATAGTTAATGACAGTTCTTTTTTTAAGAGTGCTAATGATAATCTTGCTGATTATATTAAAAAACTTCCTGATTATATAGTTTTAATATTCATTGAGAAAAACGTAGATAAGAGAAACAAGGTATATAAAGCAGTAAACAGCTGTGGTTACGTAACAGAGATGAAGTATCAGACACCGGCGATGCTTAAAAAGTGGATAGCTGGTATGCTCTCAAAGGAACATTATAAAGTAACGGAGTCGGCATGTGACCTTATTCTTGAAAAAACAGGAGCTAATATGGAGCTTATAAAGAATGAAGTTGATAAGCTTATAAGCTATTGCGCTGGTCGTGATGCAGTTATGCCACAGGATGTTGAGGCAGTATGTTCGACACAGACAACAAGCCGTATATTTGAGATGATAGAGGCAGTTGCGGGAAGAAATAAAGATAAGGCACTTAATCTTTATTATGATCTGCTTGAACTTAAGGAATCTCCAATGCTGATTCTATACCTTATAGTAAGGCAGTTCAACGGAATACTACAGGCAAAGGATTGCGCTGCTATGGGAATGTCTGGCAGGGAAGTGGCATCTTATATGAAGATACAGCCTTTTATAGCCGGAAAGTATCTGTCACAGTCAAAGTATTTTACAGTAGAAAAAAT
>JBNMGS010000223.1:0-4092 GCA_050872365.1 Lachnospira sp. | reverse complement strand
GAATTCTTTTATATCCATTAAGCTATTTACCTTTCTTTATTATAATTATCATTAATAATTAACACAACATTATCAATTATTCTATTTATTTATACCTGCTTCTCTTGTGCTTTCCATAAGACGTTCAAGCTCTGCTCCTGTCATATAAGGACTTAATACATCATAAACCCACTTATGATATTCGTTAAGCTGCTGTATATCTTTCTCGTTAAGATACTTTATATCAACAAGCTCAAGATCTACTGGAACTGCTGTCAGCATGTCGAATTTAAGCCAAGTTCCATATTCATTCTGCTTGTCTTTAACTGTTATTATCTCATTCTCTATTCTTATGCCAGACTGCCCTTCAACATATACTCCCGGCTCATCCGATGTTACCATTCCTTCCTTTAGCACAGCAAGATCATTAACTCCCTGTATGTGTCTCCATCTGAAACCATTAGGTGCTTCATGAACATTTAAAAGGTAACCTATTCCATGACCCGTTCCACATCTGTAATCTATATTCTGTTCCCACAACGGAGCCCTGGCCATAATATCAAGATTATAGCCTGTACATCCATATAGAAAATGTGTATTGGCAAGATTAAGCATTCCTTTAAGTGTAAGGGTATAACACTTCTTGATTTCATCTGTAACAGGTCCTAATGCTATAGTCCTTGTAACATCTGTTGTTCCTCTTAAATATTGGCCTCCTGAATCAACTAATAACATTCCCTGTGGTTTAAGATATGCACAATTATCTTCCGTGGCCTGATAATGCATCATTGCCGCATTACCTGCATACGCACTTATTGTATCAAAACTCAGTTCAATATAATCTTTTATCTCACTTCTTAGCTTATCAAGATACATTGCAGCATCATATTCTGTAACCTTCTTTCCACTCTTTACAGTATCTTTTAACCAGAATATAAATCTTGTAACCGCAAGTCCATCATCTATATGTACATCTCTTAAGTTAGCAATCTCTGTTTTATTCTTTATTGCTTTTAACAACACTTCTGGATTCTGTGTGTCTATTATTTCTATATTATTATTATTAACTGCTAACATGTAAAGGCGTGTATTTATGCGCTTTGAATCCAGAAGGATTCTACATTTTCTATGCTGGATCATCTGCATATTATGTATATCCTCATATATGCTTTCATATGGTGCTACCCTGACTCCTGCCTGTAACAGCTTGTTCAGTATATAATTATTATTATCATACAATCTGTCTATATCTGTATACAACACAGCACTATCCTCATATATACATGAGTACGCCATAATAACAGGATTACAATGCACATCATTACCTCTTATATTATATAACCAGCATATATCATCCAGTGTTGCTATTACATGGCAGTCTGCTCCTTTTTTCTTTATAGCCTTTCTTACTTTATCAAGTTTTTCCCTGATGTCCTCTCCCGAATATTTTTCGTCAAGATAATAAGCTTTGCTATGTGGAAACTCGGCCCTGTCTGTATATATTTTTTCAATTGCATTGAATTCATAATCACATTCTGCCCCTGCTTCATAAGCAGCATTTCTTAATTCTATACCCTCCTGTGCTTTAACACATCTTCCATCAAAACCTATCTTTTCATTCTTTTTAAGCATACTTCTGCAATATTCAACAAGTGTAGGTACTCCTTCACTTCCCATACGCATAAGTCTTATTGTACTTCCGGCAAGCTGCTTTTCAGCCTGTACATAATATCTGCCATCTGTGAAAAGGACCGCCTCTTCCATACTTATGACAGCTGTTCCTGCCGAACCTGTGAAACCTGTTATAAACTCTCTTTCTTTAAAATAATCACCTGCATATTCGGATATATGATAATCCCCTGTTGGCACTACATACAGGTTAATCTTACTGTTTTTCATTATATTTCTTACTTGTATTAATCTTTCTTTAATTATATCTGAATTATCCATTTCTTCTTCCACCTTAATATATTTTGATATGAGGGTCAAAAAGTATTTTGTCCCTCATTTATGATTATCACCTCGAAATCCGCTAATTTACCAGCTTCGCATAGTAAATTGTTACTTTCTTTGTGTAGTGTGGGGCGCTAAGGTATTCATCGAATTGCATGCAAGCATGCATCGATGATACCTTTTGACACTTTAATCATATTATATTCAGTTATTCTTTCATCATTATACTTACAGCTATATGTGGTTGCAACCCTTCATAATCTTTTTATGTGAGTTTTATGCCTTATTAAGTCTTTTTCTTCCCTATCCTATTAGATTATAGTTCTTCAATAGATAATACAACTTATTTAATGCCTTTCTTTCTATACGGCTTACATAACTCCTGCTGATTCCCAGGCCGCATGCAAGTTCATTCTGCGTTTTTTCGTTATTACCATCAAGACCATATCGTCCATATATTATCATCATTTCTCTTTTACTAAGTACTTCTGCCATGTGTGCTTTTATACACTGAAGCTGGGATTTAACAAGCATTTGTTCTATATCATCACGTTCTTCATCACATACAACATCCATAAATGTTATATCATTACCTTCTTTATCTGTACCTATTGGTTCTGATAAAGATAATTCCATATTTTTCTTTCTATCGTTACGTAACATCATAAGAAGCTCATTATCAATACATTTAGCTGCATAGGTTGCAAGCCTTATTTTTTTATCAGGGTCAAAAGTATTAACAGCTTTGATAAGACCAATTGTACCAACTGATATGAGGTCGTCAGTATCTCTGTCTGCAGACATATATTTCTTAATCATATGTGCAACAAGGCGCATATTCTTTTCTACCAGTATATTCCTTGCATTCATATCCCCATTACGGCTTCTCTTTATCATTTCCTTTTCCTCAAGTTCTGACAATGGTTGTTCAAATACTTTCAATAAAGGCACCCCTACACATATTTTTATTATTGTATGTGTAAAAGTGCCTTTTATTGCATATCCTATTTAATTAATTATATGTTTAACTGTATTTTGTTGAAATAAAATCCAGTATACATAAATACATATTAAAATGCTTCATATATCTACTCTTCTTTACGTCTTAATATGTCGTATCTGTCCAGTTTAACGCCAAGGTCAATATACAACTGCTGTTTAGGGTGAGGACAGCTTTCCATATCTTTACCCTTATCATCAGTTATTCTTTTAACAGTAACCTGTATATTTTCTCCATCCGGTTTCATAACTTCTATCTGTTCTCCTACAGAGAATTTATTACGTTGCTCAATATTATACAAACCTTCTTCATTCATATCGCCTACGATTCCAAGATATGTATATTCCTTGATATATGTATTGCTTTCATATATCTGCGTATTCTCATCCGGCTTTCCAAAAAAGAAACCTGTTGTGTACTGTCTGTATGTACATTTACTTATTTCTGACTTATAAAAAGGTATTCTTGATTTATACAATTCCGGATCTTTAAGAAAATCATCTATTGCAAGCCTGTATGTTCTGGCAACTGTAGCAACATATAATGCTGTTTTCATACGTCCTTCTATTTTAAAGCTGTCAATACCTGCTTCTATAAGCTCAGGTATATGTTCTATCATACAAAGGTCCTTTGAATTAAATATATATGTTCCTCTTTCATTCTCATATACAGGCATATACTCACCAGGTCTGTTTTCCTCAACGACTGCGTATTTCCATCTGCACGGATGTGTACATGCCCCCTTGTTTGCATCTCTTCCAGCCATAAAGTTACTAAGAAGGCATCTTCCAGAATAAGATATACACATTGCACCATGTATAAACGTTTCTATTTCCATCTCATCTGGTATATTCTTTCTAATCTGCTTAATCTCATTAAGAGATAATTCCCTGGCTGAAACAACTCTTTTAGCTCCCTGCTCCCACCAGAATCTATATGTCATATAATTCGTATTATTAGCCTGTGTACTTATATGAATATCAATATCATGAAGTTCTTCCTTTGCGATTGTAAACATACCAGGATCCGATATAATAACTGCATCCGGCTTTATTATATCAAGTTCCTTAAAATATTCTCTCGCCCCTTCAAGATCATAATTGTGTGCCAATATATTTGCTGTAACATACACTTTTACATTTCTGTCATGGGCGAACTTT
>JBNMGS010000222.1:0-4093 GCA_050872365.1 Lachnospira sp. | reverse complement strand
GATAAGGACGGCCTGATAAATCTATTGCACATAGTATAAGTGCTTCATCCATAGGAAGAATTATATCTCCATATCTTCTTATTGATTTCTTATCACCAAGAGCCTTTTTAATAGCTTCACCAAGTACAATTCCGACATCTTCTATTGTATGATGGCAGTCAACTATTAAATCACCAGTTACATTTAATTTAAGATCAAACATACCATGTTTGGCGAAACTTTTAAGCATGTGATCAAAAAATCCTATTCCGGTATCAACCTGTGCATCTCCAGAGCCATCTAATCTTAAGAAAAGATTAATATCTGTTTCGCTTGTTTTTCTATGAATGCTTGCCTGTCTTACATCTGAATTAGACATAATAATCCTCCATTTACGCGATTTTAAAAATTTTACATTATTTTTCAAAACGGACTTTTATTGAATTAGCATGTGCTGTAAGGTGTTCTGCTGTTGCAAATGTTTCTATATCATTGTGAATTGCTTCTAGTGCATTTCTTGAATATGATATAATGCTTGATTTCTTAATAAAGTCGTCAACACTTAATGCAGAGAAGAACTTAGCTGTTCCGTTAGTTGGAAGCACATGGTTAGGACCGGCAAAATAATCGCCAAGAGGTTCTGAACTGTATTCTCCAAGGAATATTGCTCCGGCATTCTTGATTTTAGTCATAACATTGAAAGGATCCTTTGTTACTATTTCAAGATGCTCTGAAGCTATTTCGTTAGCAACATCAACAGCTTCATCAATATCATCAACAAGAAGAATATAGCCATAATTATCAAGTGATTTAGATATAATTTCACTTCTTGATAATTCTTTTAAGAAACCATCTATCTCGTCAGATACTTTCTGTGCGAGTTCTTTACTTGTTGTAATAAGTATTGCAGAAGCCATCTCATCATGTTCAGCCTGTGATAAAAGGTCAGCAGCAACATATCTTGGATTGGCAGTTTCATCAGCAATAACAAGGATTTCACTAGGACCGGCTACAGAATCAATACTTACATAGCCAAATACTGCTTTTTTAGCAAGTGCAACATATATATTACCAGGACCACATATTTTATCAACCTTAGGAATAGATTCTGTTCCATATGCCATAGCTGCAATAGCCTGTGCACCACCAGCCTTGTATATAACATCAACGCCAGCTTCATTAGCAGCTACAAGAGTTGTAGGATAAACTTTGCCTTCGTGGTCAGGAGGTGTACACATAATAATCTGCTCTACACCAGCAACTTTAGCAGGAAGAACATTCATAAGAACTGATGAAGGATATGCTGCTTTACCACCTGGAACATATACACCGACTCTTGAAAGTGCAGTCACCTTCTGACCAAGTATTGTTCCGTCAGGCTTAGAATCAAACCAGCTGTACTGTTTTTGCTTTTCATGATATTCTTTGATATTTTTAAGAGCTTTTCTTATAACATCAACTAACTTTGGGTCAACCTGCGTATAAGCTTCCTCAATCTCTTCTTTAGTTACAACGATATTAGAAGCATTGATATCAGCTTTATCAAAATCCTTTGTATACTTAAATAATGCAGCATCTTTATTTGCTCTTACATTAGAAAGAATCTCGCCTACAGCAGCTTCAAATTTTCCATAGCTGTTGGGACTTCTCTTTAAAAGATTCTCAAGTATATTATTTTTAGTTTCATCTGTTAATTTAACAATTCTCATATATTCTCCCATCCTGCGTTTGTACGCATATTAATTGTTAACAACAAGTGTGATAAATCTATTTTCACACTGATAATTATAATCTGTTGTTTATGTTATATAAATATTTTATTGTTGTTTTTATTAGTTTTCGTTATATATATTATTTATTTTCAAGATAATTTCTTATATCATTAACAAGCTTTGTAATACGCTCATTTTCCATTTTCATACTTACCTGGTTAACAACAATACGTGCTGATAATGGGCATACTTCTTCAAGAACTTCAAGTCCGTTTTCCCTTAATGTGGCACCAGTTTCAACTATATCAACTATAACTTCTGATAAACCAACGATAGGAGCCAGTTCAACGGAACCGTTGAGCTTGATAATTTCAACCGTCTGATGCTTTTTATTGTAGAAGTAATCCTTTGCTATGTTAGGATATTTAGAAGCAACTCTTATAAGTTCATGATGTTTAAGCTTTTCTTTAGCTGATGCAGGACCACATACACACATTTTGCACTGTCCCATCTTTAAATCATATACTTCATAAAGAGAGCGACCCTCTTCTAACAGTGTATCTTTACCAACTATACCCATATCGGCAGCACCATATTCAACATAGGTTGGTACATCTGATGGTTTTGCCAGGAAAAAACGAATTCCTAATTCTTCATTAGTAAATATAAGTTTTCTCGTTTTTTCATCTTTCATTTCGTCACATTTTATTCCAATGTGTTCGAATATATCAAGTGCATTTTTAGCAAGCCTTCCTTTTGCAAGTGCAATTGTTATATATCTCATACTAATCCTCATTTCTGCGCACATTTCATATAACTTTATAAATGCTGCTTAAGTAGATTTATGTCAGGTACGCGCAGACATTAATCTTTTGGCAGATTATTTATTTAGATTTACTATTAATAGCGTATAAGATTGCATGAATTGCAAAGCAAAAAAGCAATCCTGAAATCCTGATACATCATTGAGTGGTAAAATAATTTAAGCACTCATATCATAGTTGGGGGCTTTTGACCCCAGCGTAATTATAATATATATATAACATCTGAAAGCTGTGATGCTGCTGCATACTCTTCATACTGTTTTTCAGTCTTTGATTCATTCTTTCGTATCATGCAAACATTTATACCATCTTTTCTTAATTCATCAGAGCGCTTAATGGCATCTAAGAGTTTGTCAGGAGAATATACTATAAGTACACCGCTGTATTCTACAGGAACTTCTATATTCTGCCTGTTTATAGCAGCCATAAGCCTGTCTACTATAAGTGAGAAACCTATAGATGCCTTATCACATCCAAACTGTCCAAGAAGCTTATCATAACGTCCGCCACTTGCGATTGGCTCACCAGTTCCAAATGTAAAAGCATGGAAAATAATTCCTGTATAATATGTATGATTACTCAGTTCACCAAGATCAAAAGATACATATTTATCATAACCATTAACCTTTAGCAGTTCATATAATGACAAAAGTCTGTCAACAGCATTTATACATTCAGGTATATTAGTAAGACTTTTAGCTTTTTCAAGTACTTCAACCTGTCCGAATAACTGAGGTAATTCAAGAAGAACTTTTGCAGTATTCTTATCTATATTCATGGAATTTAGAAGTTCTTCAACACCAATGTAATTTTTTTCATTAATAAGGTTAAGTAGTTCTTCATATGAATCACCAGAAATGCCCGCATCAGCTAAAAGCCCATTAAAGAAAGCTACATTGCCAATTTCTACCTGGAATTCTGTAAGACCTGAACTTTTCATACAATCAATGACCATACAGATTATTTCATAATCGGCATCTATTGAATCGTCATCAATAAGTTCAGCACCTATAACCGTATTTTCTTTTAATTTGCCTTGATAATACTTGCTGACATTAATAAATGTATTGCTGACATAACATAATTTGATAGGAAGAACATGGTCTTCAAAATATTTAGCAGCGGCTCTGGCAATAGATGGTGTCATATCAGGTCTTAATACAAGAGTGTTACCATATCTGTCAAATAATTTAAACATCTCATTAGATGGTACACTACCACGTTCCTTGCTGAATACATCGAAATATTCAATAGATGGTGTCTGTATATCATTATAACCATATAACTTACACACATCATGAAGTCTGTTTTCTATTATTTTCTTCTCAACACATTCAGTGCTGTATATATCCCGCACACCTTCAGGTGTATGTAGTAAATCTTTTTTCGTAATAATCCTCACTTCTGCACACTTTTTTGTGCTTAGCAGTTTTGTGTCAAGTGCGCGCGGACACAAATCCTGTGTGTGAAAAATAAAATTTCACACTTATTATTACTTCTGCGCAGGTGTTGCGCTAAGCATAAATCCTGTTAATTTTCTTCTTTAGATATAAGAATATGTTATAGAGTAAATAATAT
>JBNMGS010000221.1:0-4097 GCA_050872365.1 Lachnospira sp. | reverse complement strand
TATGACACATTCATTCAAGACTTTGAACTGGAAGTAAAGCAAAATCCTATAGAAATGATAGAGCTTGTATTAAGTCATAAAGACGACATTCCGCAGGCATTTGTAGATGCATCATTTATGGGTGTAAATATGTCAGAACAGCTTTCGGATGTAGACAGCAGTATTGTTGAAAGAATGTTGCTTGAATGTCCATGCGATATGGAAAGCCAGAGAGCTTCATATTTCTGTGGAATAATTGAGACATTAAGCAGTGTGAAGTGGTCAGAAGAAGTTCTTTGTGAACTTAAAAATATTGCAGTAAATCATCACAATCCTGACAATGATAAGCCTTGTGTTACAAGTCAGGATGATAAGGATATGAAAAGCTGCCATATGCTTCAGAGTAATGCACTTAACTGTGTCAGAGGAAGAGCAGTAAGGACTATAGGAAAACTTCTTGAAGATAATAAATCATTGTACGAAGAATTTGCAGATATTATTGATAAGGTAGTAAATGATGATAATGCCGCAGTGCGTTATGCTGCATTGTATGCTTTGTGGCCGGCATATAATATTAACAGACAGTGGGCAGAAGAAAGAATATTATATATATTTGAAAGGGATATCCGTACATTAAGCTTCTATGGAACAAAGAATGTATTATTTTATCTTTATCCTAAATACAAGAAAAGAGTTATTGATATAATAAGTAAGGCTTATGAGTCAGATGATAAAAAGCTGACTCATACAGCGAGCTATATGGTATGTGAATTCTATATAAGATATGGTGAATTCGCAGATATTATGAGTACACCAACAGGTAAAAATGAGGAACAGGTAAAAGCTATACTGGATATGGCGATAATGTATCTAGAAGTTGATAAATACCGCGAAGCTGCCAAGAAAATTATACTTAATTATAGGAATACAGATATAGATGTTGAATTCCCATTATCAAAAATGTTTTATGACAAGTATATAGATGCAAAACGTGACAGACAATTCCTACATGAATTCATAAAGACCAATCTTAGCAGAAGAATTGTCGATTCATTTATGCACTTCCTGACAGAAAGTGCCGTATCGGTTGTGGATTACTCAGACATAATAATAGAATTATGTGAAAATGTTCTATCTATGGATAATGGCGAACTGCAAAAACAGTGGGGCTTAACAGATTCAATCTCTGAACTTATCATAACACTATACGATGAAACCTCTAACTCAAACATAACATCACATAAAAAGACAGCCCAGAAATGTATGGAACTGTGGGATGTAATGTTTGAAAGACAAATCGGGTCAGTGAGAAGGATTAGTGATGAGATGATTGAGAGGTAAAGATGATAAAATGCCTGTATCAATATGCATATAAAACTTGATAAATTTTAAGCGAAGGCGGTAGATAATTATTTTATCTGCCGCCTTTGTGATTGTGGATTATTCTTATAAGAGTTTTTTCAACTGCTCTCTCTTTTCAGTATCAATTTTTAATATATCCATAGCCTTATCTACTGATACATGAAGACTATCCATTATATTTTTGATTGCGTTCAAAGTTGCCTCGTCACGACCTTCCGTGAGTGCCTCCTTACGAGCTTCTTCACGAGCCTCCTCACGCAACACATCCATAACTCCTTCTTCGTCATATTCAAATATACTCACGTCAATCACCTCGTCCCTATGCTTTATAAAGAAGTCTGATAGTATATCCTCTTTAATACATTCATCAACCGATTCGATAACGGATGTTCTAACATTTAATCCAAGTGTATCCATCTTATGACGTACTTTATTGACAAATGTCATATAATCCCTAAGTGACTGGCAGCGGTTCAGAATGTTATCCGTGAATAATCCATTTACATTGCTGACATTTTTATGATTATTGCTGTGAGAGTTGTCATCATTGTCAGTGTCGTTGCCAGCAGCAGAGTCAGCTTCTTCATCTGGATTGAGATTGATTACGGTAACGATTAATTCAAGCTCAGGATTGTCTGTAGGATGTTCAAACATATCTGACAGCTTAAGAATTTTAACACGTTCCTTCATCTTTTCCCTGCCATTATAGAAAGTAATAAAATGCGGTGTAGGAATCTTAATCATACTTCTTCTATGCAGAATACTATTGGGAAACATATCCCTATAGACCTCAGAACCGTAATGAAAAAATCTTAATGGCATATTGAAGTTGATAGATGACCGCTGCTCAAACATATATAACTCATAACTGAATACAAATGAAGCATCATTTTTATACTTCATATATACGCCACCTTTCAGCGTGGTTATTGTAAGATTGTCAATATCAGTATGAGATGAGTTATTCAGCGCATTATACAAATCTAATAAGTTGTTTTTATCAGAATATAACAGGCAGAACACGTTATCACTGTATCGCTTGGTTGTAGTAGAGGAGCTACTATCCTTTCTAGTTGTTGTATTGTTATCAGTATTCTTATTATAATAATTATCTTTGTCATTATGTTTCATAAGCAAAATCTCCTTTTGTATTAAGTAAATCTGACAACAGGCAGGTCTGCTATGAAAACAATAAATAACATGTATATATTGTAACATCTGGTTTGGCATATAACAAGTGAGTTGAGAGAATATCATTTTCAGAAAATTTTTGAAATATTCTTAAACACATTTACTGTCAATCATAAAAGGTGCGTTAAAACGATATCTGTTATGCGCGGGTGAAGAGAAGCTGCACGATAAGATAAAGCCTTTTGGCATAATATAATATAGATAGAAGATAAATTATGCTACAAAATATTAACACCTGATATAACCAATATAGTAGCTGCCTGATTGTATATATGGGTATTGGTCTGATACTGAATTCAGTGTGAAATATTAGAAATACATAAATATATGCTAAACAAGGGTGAAAATATCTATAAGTCTATGATATGCATATTAGATATTGTAAGCAGACATATTACTTGTATAATCACATAATCATAATTAAGCAATAGCTGGTTATACAACATCAAAATAAATCTAATAGGCAAATATAAACTCTTTAGAAAAGTCTTAGCTGCACGTTATGCAACATCAAAAATAAATCTCATAGCAATAAATATATGTATTTAAGACTTAATTAAGTATATTGTTAATATACAACGAAAATAATAGAAAGTCAATAGCGAATTTCAAAAGAGTAATAAAGCCTGTGCGGTGAAAATGACTTGTGGGATGAAAAAGCTTGTCAAAAGATAAAAGAATGTTTTGAATATTTAACAGAAATCTGATATTATCTATAGAGTGTGTTATTTTATGATATCAGATTTTTTGTGTGTTTAGGATTTAACCGGCTGGCTGTGGTACTGCTGGCAGGTTCGATATTCAATAATGTGGCAGATAGAATAAATATTGATACAGGATAGGAGGAAGATAAGTGGCAGCAGGTTCAACATATGGAAACATTTTTAAGATAATAACCTGGGGTGAGTCTCACGGAGAAGGACTTGGAGTAGTTGTAGATGGATGTCCGGCAGGTATTCCTTTGTGTGAAGAGGATATTCAGAAGTTTCTTGACAGGAGAAAGCCGGGACAGTCTAAGTTTACTACACCAAGGAAGGAAGATGACAAAGTAAGCATTTTGTCAGGTGTATTTGAAGGAAAAACGACAGGAACACCTATATCTATGGTGGTATACAATAAAACACAGCGTTCATCTGATTATTCAGAGATTGCCAACTATTACAGACCTGGACATGCGGATTACACATTTGATGAGAAATATGGTTTCAGGGATTACAGAGGCGGCGGAAGAAGCTCGGGACGTGAAACGATAGGAAGAGTGGCAGCAGGTGCTATCGCTATGAAAGTTCTTGAAGCGCTTAATATTAATGTGTGTGCATATGCAACAAGAATAGGTGGTATCAGTATAGATTATGACAGATTTGATATCAGTAAGCGTGATGAAAATGCATTTAATATGCCAGACAGTGAAGCAGCGGCAGAAGTAGAAGAATACGCAGCTAAAAAGATAGAAGAAAAAAATTCTGTCGGTGGAATAATAGAATGTGTTGTAACTGTTATGATGCCGGGTATCGGTGACCCTGTATTTGATAAGCTGGATGCTAATCTTGCAAAGGCAATTATGT
>JBNMGS010000220.1:0-4105 GCA_050872365.1 Lachnospira sp. | reverse complement strand
TATATCTATTCATTATCTGTTAATAAATATTAACAAAACTACATACTTCATGAAAGCTTCCTTTAATCATTATTAAAGCTTTCAATATCACACCAGAAATATCTATTCTGTATCTACAATAAACAACGTCAGATATTTCATAAGATCTTTTTCAACATTTTTCTCATATTCAGAACCATCTGCATGCTTTAACATCTTAATAACCGGTCTGTCTGTAAACTTCCGATTCTGCCTTACTACAATTCCTGTTTCACCCTCACTTGTTATAACCTTTATTCCAACTGGATATACCGCTACAGATTCAAGTAATTTATCCGTTATTGTAGCATCATATTTTATTCCCTGATTAGCTTTTATATACTCTATTGCCTCATATATCTTAAGCTTTGGACATCCTACCCCGCTTATAAGACTATCAAAATCGTCACATAAAGATACCAGCTTGACTTCTGTCTTTATCTTTTCTCCCTTATGCTGGAAAGGATACCCCTTTCCATCTATTCTCTCGTGATGTAGAAGAATGATCTCTTTGGCAATATCCGGAATCCATCCCTCATCCTGCAATGAACTATAACCAAATATCGTATGTTTTTTGTATTCGAGTGCATCCTTTTTATTCATATAAGTTTCGTTTGTATTCATATATGGCACTTTAATATATCTAAGTCCAATATCATGAAGTATTGCACCTATTGATATATTTCTAACCTGTTTTTCACTCATTTTTAATCTGAGTGCCATAATAGTTGAAAGTGCGCACACATTTATACAATGTGTATACATATCTGTAGAAAGATTTCTCATCTCAGTTATATTCGTAATAACTTCTGGTTCCTCAATAACTGATTCTATAATCTTTTCTGCTTCCTCACCAATAACCTTCAAATCCTTATTATGCTTGTATATATGCTTCTCAAGCACATTTTTCATAATAACTCTTGAATTAATAGCAGTCTCCTCTACCTTATACATATGGTGTTCAATACTTTTATCATCCGGTTTATATGGTGACTGGTATCTTTCTATATCATCAGATTCATCCTGATTAATGCTATCCCGTATATTATGAGATTCATTCATTTTATGATTATTCTGCATATCATCATCAGATTCATTCATCTTATGAGTATTCTGCCTACCATCTGATTCATTTATCTTATGAGCATTCTGCCTACCATCTGATTTATTCATCTTATGAGCATTCTGCCTACCATCTGATTCATTCATCTTATGAGCATTCTGCCTGCCATCAGATTCATTTATCTTATGATTATCCTTTTTATCGTCAGATTCATTTTCTACATTAACTTCTTTATTCTCATTATATCCGATGATTGGACTTTCACCCTCATCCGAATCCTCATCCATAAAATCATCCGAACCTATAACTACATGTCTGTAATTATCCTTGCTTATAACTTCCTCAGGATATTCCTTTACATAAAGTGACTTTATACCCAGACGAATCACTCTGTTTATAAGTTCTGGCTTCAACTCAACATCCGCATGTATAAGCACCGTACCGCTGTCTGTTACTATAGGAAGGGCTACTATCTCATTCCCCTTAAGATTTTTTACCTTAACCTTTTTCATACATACTCCATTCCAGCTTGTGAGCCTTATTTAAAATAAAGTAATACAAATATATCGTATACTTTCCCCAACTCTGATATATATTAAGATAACACAAATCTCTCCATATATCAAATAACCGTGTCATAATTTAATAACCAGTTTACAATGTTATTAACATTCAGTGTTACTCTCAAAAATGCTTCGCGTAACTCTGTCAAATAACATAATGTTATTAAATAATGGCACGGTATACTCATATAATTTGATTTGATATTATGTTCAGATTATCTAATGTAAAACATCTATATCACTATAAATGAATGTTCTTTTAATACAAACATAATTATATAATACTTTAACTTTGCTCATTTATAGTTTTTTAAATGCTTAAATAAATTACTTGCTGAGTTCTGTCTTTCCACCCATATATGGCTGAAGTACTTTAGGAATCTTAACACTTCCATCAGCCTGAAGATTATTCTCTAAGAATGCAATTAACATTCTTGGAGGTGCAACACATGTGTTGTTAAGTGTGTGTGCAAAGTACTTGTTCTTATCAGGACCCTGTACTCTTATCTTTAATCTTCTTGCCTGGGCATCTCCTAAGTTAGAACATGAACCAACTTCAAAATACTTCTTCTGTCTTGGTGACCATGCTTCAACATCTATAGATCTTACTTTAAGGTCAGCTAAATCTCCTGAACAGCATTCAAGTGTTCTTACTGGTATATCAAGCGAACGGAAAAGATCTACTGTGTTTTTCCAGAGTTTATCAAACCACATTCTGCTGTCTTCCGGTTTACATACAACTATCATTTCCTGCTTTTCAAACTGATGAATTCTATATACGCCTCTTTCTTCTATACCATGAGCACCCTTTTCTTTTCTGAAACATGGTGAGTAACTTGTAAGTGTCTTTGGAAGCTCCTCTTCTGGTGTAATTGTATCAATAAATTTACCAATCATAGAATGCTCACTTGTTCCGATAAGATAAAGATCTTCACCTTCAATCTTATACATCATGGCATCCATCTCATCAAAACTCATAACACCTGTAACTACATTACTTCTAATCATATAAGGAGGTATGCAATATGTGAACCCTCTGTCTATCATAAAGTCTCTTGCATAAGATATAACTGCTGAATGAAGTCTTGCAATATCACCCATAAGATAATAGAAGCCATTACCTGCAACCTTACCAGCTGCATCAAGATCAATACCATTAAACTTCTGCATAATCTCTGTATGGTATGGAATCTCGTAATCTGGAACAACCGGTTCACCAAACTTTTCAACTTCTACATTCTCACTATCATCTTTTCCAATTGGTACGCAAGGATCAATGATATTAGGAATAGTCATCATAATCTTAGTAACTTTTTCATTAAGTTCAGCTTCCTTAGCTTCAAGCTCTGCTAATCTGTCAGCACTTGCTGAAACCTGAGCCTTAACTTCTTCTGCTTCTTCTTTCTTTCCCTGGGCCATAAGAGCACCTATCTGCTTAGAAAGCTTATTCTTATTAGCTCTTAATTCATCAGCCTCTGTCTTTGTTGCTCTAGCCTGTGCATCAAGTTCAATAACTTCATCAACTAAAGGTAACTTTCTATCCTGAAATTTATTTTTAATATTCTGCTTAACGATGTCTGGATTTTCTCTGACAAATTTTAAATCTAACATATTTTCCTCCATTATTTCGTATTCATAATCATACTTTATTAATTATGCACCTTTTTATACTTAATTTCCAGTACTTTATTAAGTCATTTTTATTCTTATTAATAAATGTTACCGGTCATAATCTTACTATCTCTTAAACAATAACAAAAGCATTATGAATTTTTCACATTATTTACAATATCATTAACCTTCTGACTTAACTCCTCATCACCTAATCTACCGGCTAGTGCCTGCTTTAATGCCTTTTCTTCTTCACCACCAAGCTCTATAAATGACTCACCTTTAATAATCTCTTTCACATATGCAAAACATCCATTATTACTATGCATTACATTTACAAGATATCCATTATTATTATTATCCAGCATGCATAATGCAAAACTCAACTTACCACCCATTTCATGAAATGCATCATACTTTACTATACCAATTTTCTGGAATGTATACTGTAATTTTTCATATATATCTTTAATATCTTCTGTGTTCTTCTCATAAGTTTCCTTAAGCTGCTGCACATCTTTGCTATACTCTTTTATTATACTTTCTATGCTCTTTCCATCAGAGCCTTCCATCATTTTATTATACTTTTTCTTCATTGATGCCGACTTGGCAATCGCTATTATTGAGAGTACAATTGCAACTGCTAACAATACAATTATTCCAATCAATACATATAGTGTTTCCACGCTAAACAATCCAAATACATCTAACATTAAGTTTTTCCTTTCGTTTTTATTTTATTTTTTTACTATTGTTTCTTCTGCTTCGCATGACTGTTCGTTCGTTAATGGCGCAAGAAAAGTAAATGGCTGCTTCGCAGCCGCTTCCTTTTCTTTTGCGCTCATTATAT
>JBNMGS010000219.1:0-4121 GCA_050872365.1 Lachnospira sp. | reverse complement strand
ATGATAAGCGAAAGCGGTATCTTTAAAAATAGGGATGCGGTCTTTCGCTTTTTAAGTTATGGTGTTAAATAAGGTGCGTTGACCAAGATGTGGGGCAAAATACCTTTTGACCCGCATATCATATATATTATGTACTAATGCAGTTAAATATAACATAAATTAGAAATAAAAATAGAAAAGCAGAAATGAGGATTGTTATGTACGGATATGTTGTAGTTAATAAGCCAGAGCTTAAGATTAAAGAATATGATATATACCGTTCATATTATTGTGGATTGTGTGATGAACTAAAAGAACGGTATGGCGTTAACGGGCAGATGTCTATTAGTTATGACATGACATTTTTGCTGCTGCTTCTTACAGGTCTGTACGAGCCACAGATAAAAGAGTATGAGGCACGATGTATAGCACATCCTGTTCATAAGCATCCGGTAAGAAAGAATGAGATATCAGGTTATGTTGCAGATATGAATGTGCTTATGACATATTACAAGTGCATGGATGACTGGAATGATGACAGAAAAGTCACACGAAAGGTGTTTGCTGATTCATTATCAGGCAAGGTGAAACATATAGAGGCAGTGTATGCTGATAAAGCCGATACTATAAAGAAGGCTATGGACAGAATAAGTGAACTTGAAAAGTCAGGTGAAAGTAATGTTGACATGCCGGCAGAACAGTTTGGTATTATCATGTCTCAGATATTGCTTATGAAAGATGATGAGTGGAAAGATATACTTATCTATATAGGTAATGCACTTGGAAGATTCATATATATATTAGATGCATATGAGGATCTTGAAGAGGATAACAAAAAAGGCAGATATAATGGACTAAGGGCTTATTATCAAAGACCAGATTATGATGCTTTTGTAGAAAATATATTAAAGTCACTTATGGCACAGTGTGCAGCAGGGTTTGAGAGACTTCCTGTAATAGAAAATGCCAATCTTTTGAGAAATATAATATATTCCGGAGTATGGACAAGATTCGAGCTGTGCAAAAAGAAAAAAGAAGAAATTAAAAAATCTGGAAAAGCAAATTAATAAAAGATAAATTAATATCAAATAATCAATACAGGTTAATATAAGACAAATATTGGAGGAATTATGACTGATCCGTATTCAGTATTAGGAGTATCAAGGAATGCTTCAGATGAAGAAATAAAAAAGGCATATAGAACATTAAGCAGAAAATATCATCCGGATGCCAATATTAATAATCCTAACAAGGATAAGGCAGAAGAGATGTTTAAGACAGTCCAGCAGGCATATAACCAGATAATGAAGGAAAAAGAAGGCGGATATACGTCATCTTACAGCCAGAACCGCGGTGGCTCTGGCAGCTATGGTTATGATGGCGAGTACCAGAATAATAACCAGAATGGCGGATATGGTAACTTTGGTGGTGACTTCTGGGGATATGGTCCATTTGGTTTTGGTGGTTATTACGGAGGCAATAATGGTGGCTATGGCGCTTCTGATATGAATGGTAATGACCAGACAACCATACATCTTAGAGCTGCGGCTAATTATATTAACAGTGGAAGTTATGATGAGGCTCTTAATGTCCTTAACGGAATGGAAGACAGGGATGCAAGATGGTATTACTATAGCGCACAGGCAAATGCAGGAAAAGGTAATCAGGCAACGGCCATGGAACATGCAAGACGTGCAGTGGAGCTTGCACCGGATAATATGCAGTACAGAATGTTCTATCAGAGGATGAACAGTGGTGGAGAGTGGTATACAGGAAGACAGCAGACATATCAGAATCCAGGCAGCAGCATGGGAAGCTGGTGCATGAAACTGATAGCCCTTAATCTTGCCTGCAATTGTTGTCTTGGTGGCGGTGGTTTATGCTGCCCTGGAAGATATTATTACTAACCCGTTTTCCCACTCTTTAAGATTAGAAAACAGAATATCGAATTGGACAGGTCCCATTTCAAGAATGTAACGATGGAATTCTTTTAAAGAAAAGTTATTGCCAAGGTCATTCTGGGCCTGTTTTTTTAATTCCTCAAAACCTATGAATCCAAGAACATATTTGCAGTAATTGCCAGGGTTGGCAATAAGTGCTGTATACATGGAATGTGCAGTATCAACACCGGAAAATCCCCAATTACTTAAGAATGATGATAATCTTGCTTCATCCCATCCGTAGTAGTTGACACCAATATCCCCCATGGCATGGAGGCAGAGTATCAGGGCATAGTTACACTTGGCGAGCGTGTTAAGTTCATAACTTCCACTGCCGTATTCGTACGAGTGGACTTCAACATAAGATGCCCAGCCTTCTACATATCCGCCAGGTTTTATAAGTGAGCGCAGCAGACAAGGATTAGTTCTAAGAAAATATTGTGTCTGGTACAGATGCCCAGGATACCCCTCATGTGCAAGCGTAGGATATATATCACTGTCGGTTGTATCAGACTGGTTAATGTATATTGAGTTGATATCAGGGTTATCCAGCTGTGGCATAAAATACATAGCAGGACTGGCATAATCGCATAGAGCTTCAGATACATATTTAATTGAATAATCAACATTTTCTAAAGAAGGGTAATCATCAGTGATTTTATCTTTAAGCTCTTCAATAATATCTTGTGGGTTGGTTGTATTAAATGAATATAAGTCAAAGTCATCTATGAGAGAAGGATTTTTTTGTAAAAGTTTTCTCATAACAATCATATAATTCTGCATATAGCTTTCAAGAAGAGTATTGTATTCATCAACAGATCTGTTCCATCCAAGAGTTTGTTCAAGAATCCCCTCAAAATACCGTCTGCCATCTGGATAGTTACATATTCCACCAGGGTAGCGGTTAGTTCCTTTTAACTTGCTAAGACCATCTTTTAATTCTTCGTATCCGGGGATTACATGTTCATGAACAGCATCAAGATTACGTTTTTTATAGTTTTCCTTATCACTGTCAGATATGAAATCAAGAGCTTCAATACGAGAATTGAAATCATCTATAAAAAGACGATCTGTAGAATTGTCCTGATTTGTAGAATCTATGACAGACTGGCATGAGTTTATGACATCATCAAGTAATGTATCCTGTAGAGTAAAACCTTTGTCGGCGCGCAGTTTTTCATATTCAAGCATATTTTCAAAATAGCTGTCAACATCACACAGTAATTCAAGATATTCTTCTATATCCTTTTGTTCAAGAAATGAGTATTCAGAAAATACAAGAGGGAGCTCTATCTGTATGCCTATGGTAGGAGTCAGCTGTGAACCATATATGTCAAGGTCGCTGTAGCACAGGCGTGATTCAAGATAAGAAAGAATATAATCATAAGTTACAGCTTGATTTTCTGAAAGAGAGTTTTTGTCAAATGCTTTAAGTTCTGTAATATACTGGGTTAAATCAGATGTATCATCAAGGTTATCAGTATCAATTCTGCCAAGAGTGACACTATAATCGTTAATCCCATATTCAGATGGATGTTCGAGTAGTGTGTGGAGTGAAAGAGTGTCTTCAGCTACAATTTCGCGGAATAATTGGTCAGTATATTCGTTAAAGGCAGTATTATCAGTTTCGCTGTAAGAGTATTCAGAGTTTATTGAAGAGTTGTTTTTTGCTGTTATATTTTTAATATCTTTTATATCCAGAACGCTGCATCCGCTAAGTGATATACTTGCAACTGATATAATTAATGACATTGCAAGACTTATTGTTTTTTTTAATGCTTTAAACATAATAATCCTCATTTCTGCGCACGTTTCCATGTATAACGAGCTTGTGTCAAGTGTGCGCAGACACAAAGCACGTATATTTATTCAGCCTGGCTTTGGGAGTTTCTTTGATTATATCATAATTCACTCTTTATTTACCCTACACTCACGAACCCGCACTTACGTGCTCATTCGTCCTGCTTCGCATGACTGTTCGTTCGTTAAGCCGTCCGAAAAGTAAATGTCTGCTGCGCAGCCGCTTCCTTTTCTTTTGCGCTCATTGCATTATATTTTACGTTTTTTCACCCCTACACTCACGAACCCGCACTTACGTGCTCATTCGTCCTGCTTCGCATGACTGTTCGTTCGTTAACGGCGCAAGAAAAGTAAATGTCTGCTACGCAGCCGCTTCCTTTTCTTTTGCGCTCATTACATTAT
>JBNMGS010000218.1:0-4126 GCA_050872365.1 Lachnospira sp. | reverse complement strand
TAACCATAAGAATAGTTTCTATGACATCATCATAGTGATGTCCAAGTGCTATTTTATTACATCCTAACTCCTTAGCCTTGCTGTAAAGATAGCCCCTTCTCATTCTTGCACATAGATAACATGGAGATTCCGTTATATCAACTACTGTATCAAATATTTCTGTCTTAAAAACTGTTATAGGTATATCAAGCAGCTTCGCATTGTTAAGTATAACATTGTAATTAAGATCATTATATCCTGGATTCATAACAAGAAAAACAAGATCAAAATTATTCTTTCCATGCTTCTTAAGCTCCTGAAAGAGCTTAGCCATAAGCATGGAATCCTTACCGCCTGATATACATACAGCTATCTTGTCACCATCCTGTATAAGATCATATTCGTTTAATGCCTGTGTGAACTTTCTCCATATAGGCTTTCTGAACTTCTTTACTATGCTTCTTTCTATTTCTTTGACACGTTCTTTAGATTCTTCACTATTTTCTTCTTTATCTTCTTCAATATATTTTGTAAACTTCCACTTAAGATATGCCACAAATCCACCATCTATGCTATATGCCTCATATCCCATATCTTCAAGTGTATCTTCAAGTTCTTCACTTTTCTGTCCTGAATAGCATAACAGATATATTGGGACTTCTTTTGAATATGTGTTAAGAAACTTTTCTCTGCCACTTATATTATCAGGCTTAAGATCATTCATCATGTCTTCCCAGAAATACTGTATAGCTGAATCCATAGTTTCCTTGTCATATTCTTCTTTATCTCTTATATCAATAATAACTTTATCTCTTTTATCATCATAAAGCTGTTGTACTGTTCTCATTATATTCCTCATTTCATAATAATCAATCCATTGTCACAATCCGTTTCACATTATCTTAACATATTTCTTGCACTGATTCTATATTTTTGACGTGATTACATATATTTTGATTTCGTATATTTTATTATATAATACTGTTTTAAGCCCATCTATTTTTATACTGATAATATCTTTGTTACATATATTTTATTGTTAAATATACTGCGTTTCCAAAACCACATCTTCTGTTGCTTTGCTTAGTTACATATATTTTATTGTTAAATATACAGTAAGGGCTCATCTGTAAAAGCTTGCAGAAAATCTTTCTCACTTTTGACATTGATGTATGGAAGACATCAGTGGTGGTAAGACTTGCACAAAATCTTTTTCGCTTTTGACACTCAGATTATTAATATAAAACTCTCCCTGATAAGACTCCAGTACAATTGATGTCTTATCAGGGAGAATTCTTTCTTTACGTTCATTACCTTACACTTACAATATATTTTTAACCGCACATCCCATTTGCTTAACTTTATCCTTATACTCCTGGCTAAAGTTAACCCATATACGTTGCATAGCATAATATCTTCTATCGTACACATTAAGATACATAGATGGTCTGCAATTATATATGTTATACATATGAACCAGGGTTTCAGCATCTGGATATTCCTGTTCTTTTTCATATCTACGATACCTTTTTCTTGGCAGATAAAGTTTTTCACACATCGTATCCTGGGAATAATGCAACACTGTTCTTACATATTGCAGCATTGAAAAACCATCCCACTGTTTCAACATATAATCAAGAAGCATATCATCCTGTGTAATCTTTTTTCCATTAATCACTTCCTGATTACGGTAATACATTATACTCTCGGCAATTATTTTCATAACAAAGGGCTTACTTTCATCATCATATTCACTCATTAAAGAATCAAGGTCATCCGTATGCACATTATCTTTACTTCCACACACCAGTTCATCTATATCAATTCCCAGTTTCTGCAATGATTTTATATTATTAAACGATATTATAATATGTCCATTTTCGCGTTTGGAATAATCATCCTGTGATATTCCCAGCTTTTTCCCCATTTCGGTCTGGTTATACCCCAGTCTTTTCCTGTAATTTTTCATTCTTTCACATAAATCTTCATAATGCATGCTGTCCATTTACTTTCCCCTCATATGTAAATCACAGCCTTTATGACTATAGACTGCAACTTCCATTATTTTCCAACAATTCTTATGAAAATTTTATTACATCCATTAACGTCCCAAATAGGTCAATAATTGCATAATATTATTTTATTTCAACTTTTTAAACTAATAATATAGCACATGATATATTACAGACATATAATCCACTTCTTTAAAAAAATCTGCAGATAATAACATTAACTAATGTCATTATCTGCAGGTTTCTGTTAATATTTTTCCTCTTGTTCTATCTGCTGTCAAGGTGTGTTTTTATGATTGAATTTTTCGTTTATTCCGATATTGTTTGATTACTTTCCAAGTATCTTTGCCAAATCCTCTTCTGGTGTGCTTATAGGTGAAATATTATAATTCTTTACAAGAAAATCCAGTACATTAGGAGATATAAATGCTGGAAGTGTTGGTCCCAAATATATATTCTTTATTCCAAGATGAAGAAGTGTAAGAAGAATACATACCGCTTTCTGTTCATACCATGAAAGTATCATTGATAATGGAAGCTCATTAACACTACAGTCAAATGCTTCTGCTAAAGCTAGTGCAACCTTTATGGCACTGTATGCATCATTACACTGCCCCATATCCATTATTCTTGGAAGTCCGTCTATCTGCCCTAAATCAAGATCATTAAATCTGTACTTTCCACACGCAAGTGTAAGTATGATGGAATCCTTCGGTGTCTGCTTTACGAATTCTGTATAATAATTTCTACCTGGTCTTGCACCATCACACCCACCAACAAGGAAGAAATGGCTTATATCTGCATTTTTTACTCCTTCTATAACTTTATCAGCTACTGAAAGAACTGTTCCATGACCGAATCCCGTCATAACATAACTTCCACCATTGATACCGGTCTTTTCCTGTCTTTGCTTATATCCTCCAAGCTCAAGTGCTTTATTTATGACCGGTGTGAAATCCTTTGTGCCATCCTCTCTCTCATCTATATGAATCATTTCCGGATAAGATACCACCTCTGTTGTAAATACTCTGTCTGCATAGCTTTTTTTCACTGGCATAAGACAGTTTGTAGTAAATAGTACCGCACCTGGAATACTATCAAATTCCTTCTGCTGATTCTGCCATGCTGTTCCAAAGTTTCCTTTAAGATGAGGATATTTGTTTAATTCCGGATAAGCATGTGCTGGCAGCATTTCTCCATGTGTATATATATTGATTCCTTTATCCTTAGTCTGTTCAAGCAGCATGTGAAGGTCTTTCAAATCATGTCCTGTTACCACTATAAATGGTCCCTCTTCAACGCTAAGTGAAACCTTTACAGGTGATGGCATACCATAGCTTGTCGTATTGGCTTTATCAAGAAGCTCCATACATTTAAGATTAACCTCTCCAACTTCAAGTACAACTGGCAAAAGCTGCTCCATATCCATATCATAGCTTATAACCGATAATGCCTTGTAGAAGAAATTATTAACATCCTCATCAATATATCCTAACACCAGTGCATGATAGGCATAGGCAGCCATTCCCCGTATACCGAAAAGTATAAGTGACTTAAGAGAACGGATATCCTCATTAGCAGTCCATATGTTATTAACATCATAATCATCAGTATTACCACATCTTGACTGGCAAATGCTGCAATCCGGAGAAATAGTGTTTTTCTCCTTATGGACTCTGTTTATCATATCTTTAAGAGTTTTTTCATTAAAATTAACATTAGTTATTGTTGTAAATAGTCCTTCTATTATTATTCTGTCAGTATTCTCTGTCTTTGGATTGCTGCCACATGCCTTTGCAAGTCCTATAAGTGCTCCTGTAAGCTCATCCTGAAGTGCTGCAACTGTTGCATTTTTCCCACATACACCTGCATTTCCTGTACAGCCTGAACAACCTGCTGTCTGCTCACACTGAAAACAAAACATTTTATTATCCATAACTACATCTCCTTCATATTTGTTTTATATGTCATTTAATTTCTTTTTATCTGATGAATTAACTACATAGACGATATTCCTTTTACTATCATGATTAACCAGACATCAACTAACCCCAGTTTGAATATATATTCTTACAATCCAATAAAGAATAACAGGAATATTTCCTTCGTCTGAATTCATTATATGAATATAATAT
>JBNMGS010000217.1:0-4131 GCA_050872365.1 Lachnospira sp. | reverse complement strand
TTTCAATATATTAAAAAGAATAGTTGCGATATTATAAGAATAATTGTATAATTAATAAATAAAATGATAATTATATTGTTATACAATTTCACATAAAACTCTGAATTTACATAGATTTTACATAAAAGCACAGATTAAATTTACATAACATATGTATTATAAGTTATGAAGTATGGAGAATTATACCAGGATTAGTCATAGAGTCATAGGATAATGTAAGAAGATTGTAGTAAAAAAGCAGGTGTTTTAATAATAAAGAATTAACAATCCACGAAGTTGTGTACATAATGAACATGTACGGAAAAGAGGTATATTATGAAGATTGGTATGTTAACAAGTGGCGGTGATTGTCAGGCTTTGAATGCAGCTATGAGAGGTGTAGCAAAGAGTTTATATAACAGGATTCCTGATGTGAAGATATATGGATTCCTTGATGGGTATAAAGGCCTTATTAATAATAATTATAAGATTATGAATATTGGTGATTTTTCTGGAATTCTGACCATAGGAGGAACTATTCTAGGAACTTCAAGGACTCCGTTTAAAAAGATAACAGAGCCTGATGAGAATGGAAAAGATAAGGTAGTATCCATGAAGAAAACATATAAGGAGTTAGGTCTTGACTGTCTTGTTATTCTTGGTGGAAACGGAACTCATAAGACTGCGAATCTGTTAAGTGAAGAAGGTCTTAATATAGTTACACTTCCAAAGACTATAGATAATGATCTTGTTGGAACAGATGTAAGCTTTGGATTTCAGTCTGCTGTGGATATAGCAACTAATACAATAGATTGTATACATACAACGGCTGCATCACACAGCAGAGTATTTATAGTAGAGCTTATGGGACATAAGACAGGATGGTTAACACTGCATGCTGGTATGGCAGGCGGTTCAGATGTTATTCTTATTCCTGAGATACCTTATGACCTTGATAAGGTTGTTGAAGCTATTAATAAGAGAAGTAAAGAAAAGAAACATTTTACAATACTTGCGGTGGCAGAAGGTATTATATCAAAGGAAGAACTGGAATTTAGTAAAAAGGAACTTAAAGAGATAAGAAAAAGAGAACATTTTCCATCAGCAGCATATAGAATAGGAGCAGGTATTATGGAAAGAACAGGACAGGAGGTAAGAGTCACTGTTCCAGGACATGTACAGCGGGGAGGAAGTCCATGTGCATATGACAGAGTATTAGCTTCAAGGCTTGGTGCAAAGGCAGCTGAACTTATAGTTAACAAAGAATACGGCTATATGGTATGTGTTAAGAACGACCAGATAGATAAGATTGCGCTTCGCGAAGTGGCAGGCAGGTTAAAGACAGTAGATCCTGATTCAGGTATTATAAAAGAGGCAAAGGCGATGGGAATATGTTTTGGAGATTAGAAAATATAAAGAATGTGTTTAACAGGGTAAAAGGCGAAAAAATGACGACAGTACCTAAAAAGAATAATCAAACAGAAATAAAAATTAATCAAGATTCACATACTACTGGAGAAAATATGATAGATAACAGCAAAATCAAAAATGATACAAATAAAGACATAAAAAACAATATCAAAGATATGAATACAAATGATATTTCTAATGAAATTATTGTTAATACCAGTGGGGTTATTAATACAGAAAGTATCAATAATGGGGCCAGTGATGGTGATGTTAATAATAATAGTGCCAGTAATGATAAACTGGAAATAGTAGAACTTATAGACAGTAATAGTGAGCCAGTGGGTATTAATAGAACCGAAGATGCACACAAGAAATTAAAGGAAATAGAAGAAAAGTATCATAAAAAAGGTGAGAGAATGCCTTTTTTTGCCAACGGAGAGTTATCATGGCTTAAGTTTAATGAAAGAGTTATAGATGAGGCAGATGATTCAAGAGTTCCTTTATGCGAGAGACTTACATTTGTTTCAATATTTAACAGTAATCTTGATGAGTTCTATATGGTAAGAGTTGGTTCATTATATGACCAGATGGTTCTTGCTAAGAAGAGTAAACAGGAGATGACAACAGGCTTTGATAATAAGTCAATGATGACAGCAGAACAGCAGTTGGATGCAGTGTTTACACAGACAAGAGAACTGTTACATAAAAAAGATAAGATATATGCCAGACTGATGTATGAGTTTGACAATCAGGGAGTTAAGCTTATAAGTTTTAATGATGTGGAGTATTCTGATGCTGTATATCTTGAGAATTATTTTAATAAGTCTATACTTCCTATACTTTCACCACAGGTTATAGGAAAAAAGAATCCATTTCCATTTCTTAAGAATAAGGAGATATACGCAGTTGCGCTGTTAGGTTCAAAGAATAATGATAAAATAGGTCTTGTGCCCTGCAGTAACGGCATATTTGACAGACTTATTCCTATACCATCTGACAGCCGTAAATATATGCTTGTTGAGGAGCTTATACTGCATTTTCTGCCTAAAATATTTAAAAAATATAGTGTAAAAAGTAAGTCACTTATAAGAATCATAAGAAATGCTGATATAGATATGGATGAGGCATTTTTTGATGAGGATATGGATTACAGGGACACTATGGAACATCTTATAAAAGAAAGAAGAAGATTGTGTCCTGTTAAGCTGGAATATTCAAGAGTTCTTGATGATAAGGTTATATCAGCTTTATGCAGGGAATTAAAGCTTGATAAGAAGCAGGTATTTTATTCAGAATCGCCACTTGAGATGTCCTTTATATCAAAAATCCAGGATGATTTAAGGACAAGAAAAGAATTGTTCTATGAAAGAAGAGTGCCACAGAATTCCAAGTATATAGATACGAAGCAGTCTATCATAGATCAGATAGCAAAAAAGGACGTTCTGCTTAGTTATCCGTATGAAAGTATGCATCCGTTCATTAATCTGTTAAATGAGGCAGGAAACGATGACAGAGTATTATCTATTAAGATGACTCTATATAGAGTCGCCAAGAATTCGCAGATTGTAGAGGCTCTTATAGAGGCGGCGGAGAATGGTAAGGAAGTTGTTGTACTTGTTGAACTGAGGGCAAGATTTGATGAGGAAAATAATATAGAGTGGTCAAGGCGTCTTGAGGAAGCAGGATGTAAAATTATATATGGAATAGACCATATCAAGGTACATTCAAAGTTATGTCTTATAACATATAAAGATGGAGAGGAATTCAAGTATATAACACATATAGGAACTGGTAACTTTAACGAAAAGACAGCCAAATTATACACAGACCTTTCGCTTATAACATCAAATGAGGATATAGCAAGAGAAACAGCAGATGTGTTTAATAATCTTGGTCTGGGTGATGTTGTTGAGCATACAGAACACCTTCTTGTAGCACCTAAGTGTCTGCAGAATAAAATACTTAACCTTATAGATGATGAGATTGATAAAGCTAAGAGAGGTGAGGCGGCTTATATAGGTGTTAAGATTAATTCGCTTACAGATAAGACTATTATTGAAAAATTAGTTGAGGCTTCTATGAGCGGTGTTAAGGTTGATATGATAATAAGAGGTATAAGCTGTATGATAGCGGGAATAGAAGGCTATACTCACAACATAACAATAACAAGCATTGTAGGAAGGTTCCTTGAACATTCACGTATATATATATTCGGAAAGGGAAATGATGCAAAAGTATATATATCATCAGCTGATTTTATGACTAGAAATACGATAAGAAGAGTCGAAGTTGCATCTCCTGTATATGATGCAGCCATTAAAGAGAGAATTCTTCATATGTTTAATATTATGTTATCTGATAATGTTAAGGCAAGAGTTATGGCTTCTGATGGAAACTATTATAGAAAAGATATAAAAGATGGCGAAACAAGACTTAATTCGCAAGAGTATTTTTATGATGAAGCAATAAAGAAAGCACAGCAGAAGTAGATAATAAGAAGCAGATAACATATAGTATGATGTAAGTGTCAAAAGTATAAAAAGTCGTTTCTGCTAGCAGAAAAAGACTTTTTTACTTGAGACACGCTAAACACCGAAAATGGAATAAAATGTCGTGAATACGGCATTTTATGGGAATTTGAAGTGTTTAAGAATTGCGTGAATTGCGTAGCAATGTAGCAATCCTGATACATTAGTGAGTGGCAGAATTTACTTTTGACCCTCATATTATATGACATAAGTG
>JBNMGS010000216.1:0-4143 GCA_050872365.1 Lachnospira sp. | reverse complement strand
CCCCAATACATTATATATTTTTTGCTACACCCCATAATAAGTGAAATACCTTCTCCAAAAAGGACAGTCCCCCCAGACTGTCCTTTTTACTTTATTCACAGGAATTTATATAACTCATAAAGCAAAGATAACTAAAGATAACTTAAGAAGTACATCTTACTGTTGAATAAATGTACGTAATGATATAAAATTATATATGATTAATGTCAAGGAGCAGATTCTATGATAATAAGTGCAGCAGTTGAAAATCTGACATCATGGGAAAAGAAGTTGTTGTATATGTGTAATGCCAGACCTACAATCAATACAAGAGCTTTATTTTCTGATGCCACAGAGGATTACAGAAGTCCGGCAGAGCCGATGCCTGGAGATACCGTAAAGATAAGGCTGAGAACAGGACGATATAATGTAGACAAGGCATATATATACGTCAATAATGTAGAGTATCCTATGACAAAAATCAAAGCAGTTGGACTTTTTGATTATTATGAGGCTGATATTAAAGTTGGCGAGGAAAAGCTTTATTATTATTTTAAAGTTGAGACTGGAAAGGTTGTATGTTATTACAACCAGATAGGTGCAATAAAAGAACTGAATATTTATTATAATTTTCAGATTATGCCAGGATTTAAGACACCATCCTGGGCTAAAGGTGCTGTAATGTATCAGATATTTACAGACAGATTCTATGATGGTGATAAGACAAACAATGTTCTTGATGACGAATATAGTTATATAGGAGAACATGTCTGTCAGGTTAAAGACTGGAATAAATATCCTGCGGCTATGGGTGTAAGGGAATTTTATGGTGGTGACCTTAAAGGAGTGCTCGATAAGCTTGATTATCTAAGTGACCTTGGTGTTGAGGTTATATACTTTAATCCATTGTTTGTATCACCATCCAATCACAAGTATGATATTCAGGATTATGATTATATAGATCCACATTTTGGAGTTATAAAAAAGGATGATGGAGAACTTCTGAATGAAGGTGACCAGAATAATACACATGCAACAAGGTATATAAACAGAGTTGCAGGTAAAGAGAATCTTGAAGCAAGCAATGCATTTTTTGCACAGGTAGTAGAACAGATTCATAAAAAAGGCATGAAAGTTATAATAGATGGTGTGTTTAATCATTGTGGTTCATTTAACAAGTGGATGGACAGAGAACACATATATAGTTCCAGTGAGGATGATTATGAGTGTGGAGCATATGAGAAATATGAAAGCCCATATCATAGCTTCTTTAAGTTTTATGGCAATCAGTGGCCGGATAATGGTTCATATGATGGATGGTGGGGACATGATACACTACCTAAGTTAAATTATGAAGAGTCACATGAATTAGAACAATATATTCTTGATATAGGTAAGAAATGGGTGTCAGCACCTTACAATGTTGATGGCTGGAGACTTGATGTAGCGGCAGACCTGGGATACAGCAAGGAATATAATCATGAATTCTGGAAAAAGTTCAGAAAAGCAGTAAAAGAGGCTAATCCGGAAGCAATTATTCTTGCTGAGAATTATGGTGATTCATATGACTGGCTTCAGGGTGATGAATGGGATACAATCATGAACTACGATGCTTTTATGGAACCGGTTACATGGTTTCTTACTGGAATGGAAAAGCATAGTGATGAGATGCGTCCGGATTCTTTAGGTAATCCAGATTATTTCTTTGGTGCCATGCATCATAATATGGCACGTATGGGTGGACAGAGTTTTGCTATATCTATGAATGAACTGTCTAATCATGATCATTCCAGATTCTTAACAAGAACTAACCATGTTGTTGGAAGAGTTGCACAATTAGGTCCTGATGCAGCCAACCAGAATGTTAATAAAGCTGTATTTATGGAGGCAGTTGTTATACAGATGACATGGCCGGGTGCGCCAACGATATACTATGGAGACGAAGCAGGAGTGTGTGGATTCACAGATCCGGATAATAGAAGAACATATCCATGGGGACATGAGGATAAAGAGCTTATCCAGTTCCACAAGGATGTTATAAAAATGCATAAAGAAAATGAAGTGTTAAAAACAGGTTCATACAAGCAGCTTTATTCAGAACACAATGTTATTGCATATGGAAGATTTAATATGGAAGATGCAGTTATTATTGTTGTTAACAATGGTGAAGATGAAGTGAGAGCTAATATTCCAGTATGGGAAACCGGACTTGATATGGATGCTGATGTAGAACAGATAATGGTGACATTTGACGGTGGATATACAATAGACAGGCAAGGCTACAGATTAAAAGATGGCAGGCTTGACATAGGATTAAGAAAGACATCGGCTGTAGTGTTACGAAAGCTCAGATGGTAAGTTGAATGTTCTACAAACATTAGAAATAGGAGTTAGATATGGCAGTAGATAATAACGATGGAAAGAAGATACAGCTTAACCGTAAGATGAGGTTATGGAATAAATATAAGAATCCTATAATAGGGGTTGTATCAGTTATAGTTATAATAGCAATAGTGGCTGTTGTGCTTAGAGTATGCAGCGTTGGTAAAACAGAAAATAGCGGGACATCCACAAGAGCTGAAAGAGAGAACACAAGTAGTTCTGTAGTTACAAATACAACAACACAGGCAGCTGCTGAACAGACAACAGCAGCACAGACAACAACAGCACAGCAGAGTACAACACAAGCTACAACAGCTGTTGCATCCAGTGGCAATGTTGTTAAGATATCAGATACAGCTGCTGAGGAAGAGTATACATCTGAGGATGCATTATCAGATGCGGTACTGTTTGGCGATATGATTATTGCAGGAATCAAGGATTATGGATATCTGGGTTCTGCAAATGTGGTATCAGATAATAATCTTACAACAGATAAGGCACTTAGTTATGTTTCAGATGTTAAGGAGAAGAATCCGTCAAAGGTATATGTGCTTGTTGGACTTAATGACCTTAACTACGGAACAAGATCAGGAGCAGATGTGGCAGAAAGAATTGAAACAATCGTATCATCATTGAAAGAAAATATTCCATCAGCTAAGATATATGTAGTTTCATTGCTGCCAATTACAACTGATTTTGAGGCTAAGTCATCAGTTAAGATTAAGCAGACGGATATTGATGATGCTAATAAAAAGCTTACGGAAGATGCAACAACTATAGGTGCAACATTTATAGATATAGCAGATGCATTCAAGGATGGTTCAGGATATCTTAATACTAAGTTTTCAACAGGAGGATATAATCTTAATCATAATTATTATCCATTTTTCCTTAATAAGTTAGCAGGAGCGGCTAAATGATGAAGTTTTATGTTATGACTCTTTTTCCACAGATGATTATGGATGGGTTGAATACAAGCATTACTGGCAGGGCTATGGAATCAGGGACTCTGTCAGTAGAGGCAGTAGATATCAGGGACTTTTCACAGAATAAGCATATGAAGGTTGATGATTATCCATATGGTGGTGGCGCTGGTATGGTTATGCAGGCAGGACCGGTATGTGATGCATACGAAAGCATTGTGAAAAAATGTACTAAAAAACCAAGGGTAGTGTATATGACTCCACAGGGACATACATTTAATCAGAAAATGGCAGAGGAGTTTTCAAAAGAAAAAGAATTGGTAATATTGTGTGGGCACTATGAAGGCATAGATGAGAGAGCGCTTGAATTAATAGTCACTGATTATGTATCAATAGGTGATTATGTACTGACAGGTGGAGAACTTCCGGCCATGGTTGTTATTGATTCGGTATCGAGGCTTGTTCCAGGTGTACTTAATAATGAGGAATCAGCACAGACAGAGAGCTTTTCAGATGGACTGCTGGAATATCCACAGTATACAAGACCGGCTGAATATAAGGGGTTAAAGGTTCCTGATGTATTGCTATCAGGCCATCATGGAAAAATAGAAGAATGGAGACATGAGAAGTCTCTTGAAAGAACGAAGAAGTACAGACCTGACATGTATGAGAAATATATGAATGAAACATAGAAATAAGCTTGTGTATGAGATAATGTGCGTAAGCATTGAGCCGTGCCAGATAATATGATAACAAAGTACTGTGCTCGCACAAAGCACTTTGCTATCATATTATCTGATAGGGCGAAAGCCCGACAGTCCGGAAAAGCAATAGCTTTTTCGGACATGCACGGCGGAGT
>JBNMGS010000215.1:0-4150 GCA_050872365.1 Lachnospira sp. | reverse complement strand
GAAACATATCAGGTTCGTTGTGCTTAATTATCAAATTATGATGTAAGGGGCAAAAGATCAAAAAATCGTTTTTGCCTGCATAATAAGATTTTTGATTTTTAGAGGCAAAATATCTTTAACCTCTAACATCTTAATCTATAAGTTTAATATAAAATAAAGTATGCGCAAACAAAATATACAAAAGGAAAGCAGGTGATATGTATGTGTGAACACATAAACACAGATGATGAAAAATATATGAAGCGTGCCATAGAGCTTGCAAAGAAGGGCCTAGGCTGGACTAATCCCAATCCGATGGTTGGAGCGGTTATAGTAAAAAATGGAAAAATAATAGGTGAAGGGTTTCATAAAAAATATGGAGAACTTCATGCAGAAACTGAAGCTATAAGAAGCTGTAATGAAAGTACAGATGGTGCAACGATATATGTAACTCTTGAACCATGCTGTCATAAAGGTAAACAGCCCCCATGTACAGATGCAATAATAAAAGCTGGAATAAGCCGGGTTGTTATAGGCTCGCTTGACCCGAATCCACTTGTAAGTGGAGGGGGAATTAAGATATTAAGGGAACATAATATACATGTTGATGATGAACTTGTGTGTAATAAAGAATGTGTGAATATGAATTATGTATTCTTTCACTACATAAAAGAAAAACTGCCATATGTAATAGTGAAGTATGCGCAGACACTAGATGGAAAGATAGCAACACATATGGGACTGTCAAAGTGGATAACCGGGGATATTGCAAGAGAAAATGTTCATAAGGACAGGCACAGATATGCTGCAGTTATGGTTGGAATAAATACAGTACTTAAGGATAATCCAATGCTTAACTGTAGAAGTAAAGATATAGAAAATCCACATCAGCCAGTAAGAATAGTATGTGATACAAAATTAATGACACCATATGACAGTAATCTTGTTAAGACAGCGAAACAGATACCGGTCTGGATAGCAACGTGTTGCCGTGATAAAGAGCGTATAAACACATATGAAAAAGCTGGATGTAAGATTATAGAGATGGAAGATGAAAATATAGATATAATACGGCTTATGCATATTCTTGGTGAGAGAGGAATAGACAGCTGCATATGTGAAGGAGGTGCGGCTCTTAACTGGAGTGTAATAAAAAGTGGCGTGACAAAAAGAATACAGGCATATATAGCACCAAAGATATTCGGCGGTGTGGATGCGCCTGCACCAGTTGCTGGTATTGGTGTTGATACTCCGGATGATGCAATAAAGCTTAAGGATTATACAGTAACAAGGCTTGGTGATGATATTCTGATAGAAGGTGAAGTGGAAAATGTTTACAGGAATTGTTGAAGAAATCGGACATGTAAAGGTTGTGAAAAAACAGACATTTTCACAGGTACTTGTCATTGAGGCCTCAAAAGTGTTAGAAGGAACCAGGATAGGTGACAGTATAGCTGTGAATGGAATATGTCTTACTGTTACAGCGATAGGAAAAGGACAGTTTAGTGCAGATGTGATGCACGAAACTGTAAGGAGAACTTCCCTGAAAAATATACGGGCAGGTTCTCAGGTTAATCTTGAACGTGCGATGAGTGCAGGAGGAAGATTTGGTGGACATATAGTATCAGGGCATATAGATGGCACAGGAACAGTGTCAGATATAAGAAAAGATGACAATGCCGTGTGGTACAGGATAAATGCAGATAAAAGTATATTAAGGTATGTTGTAAAAAAGGGTTCGATAACGATAGACGGAATAAGCCTTACGGTTGCCACTGTGACAGATAAGTACTTTGAGGTGTCGGTAATACCGCATACAAGAGAGGTAACAATACTTGGTGGTAAAAGACTGTCAGATGTGGTTAATCTTGAAACAGATATAATTGCCAAATATGTTGAAAAGTTGTTGTGCCCGTATGGCAGCAGTGAGGCTGTATTAAATAACAACAACAGCAACATTTACAATCAGTCGTTTAATAAGTGTAGTAATAAAAGTGTGAAGATGAATTTTAGTAATAATAATAGTGAATTTAGTAATAACATTAATAGTAATTTAGATAATAATGTTAATAGTAATGATGGTATTAAAAAGAAAAATAGTGGAATAACAAAAGAATTCCTGTTAGAAAATGGGTTTTAATGTCTATTATGAGCAAATAACAAAGTGAGATTTTGTTTATTTATACATTTAAAATTAGAATTAAAAACCAGAAATTAAATTTAAAGTAAGGAGGATAATCTGTTTAATATATCTGAAAGATATAATTATAATTTTGATATCTGAAATTAATCAATGATACAGAAATACAACATATGAAAGGAGCAGTTTATGTTTGAATTTAATACAGTTGAAGAAGCAGTTAAAGACTTAAAGGATGGAAAGATTATCATAGTTACAGATGATGATGATAGAGAGAATGAGGGCGACTTTATATGTGCGGCAGAATATGCCACAACAGAGAATGTAAACTTTATGGCAACCTATGGAAAAGGTCTTATATGTATGCCAATGAGTGAAGAAATAAGCAGGAAGCTGTGTTTTCCACAAATGGTATCAGATAATACAGATAACCATGAAACAGCATTTACAGTGTCAATAGACCATATAAACACAACTACTGGGATATCAGCACAGGAGAGAGGTTATACAACAAGAAGTGTTGTGAGTGATACTGCCAGCCCACAGGACTTTAGAAGACCAGGGCATAACTTTCCGCTTGTTGCAAAGAAAAACGGAGTTCTTGAAAGAAACGGACATACAGAGGCAACAGTTGACCTTATGCGTATAGCTGGCTTAAAGGAGTGCGGTCTGTGTTGTGAGATAATGAAAGATGATGGAACAATGATGAGAAAGGATGACCTTGTAGAGTTATCTAAAAAATATAACCTCAAGTTCATCACAATAAAAGCTATTCAGGAGTACAGAAAAAAGAATGAAAAGCTTGTTGAGTGCGTGGCTGTGACAAAAATGCCGACTAAGTATGGTGAATTTGTGGCACACTGTTATATCAATAAGCTGAATGGTGAACATCATGTGGCACTCGTTAAGGGTGATATAGGTGATGGTAATAGTCTTTTATGCCGTGTTCATTCAGAGTGTCTTACAGGAGATGCATTTGGTTCACTCAAATGTGATTGCGGGCAGCAGCTTGCCTCAGCTATGACTCAGATTAATGAAGAAGGAAGAGGGGTTTTGTTGTACATGAGGCAGGAGGGAAGAGGCATAGGTCTTGTAAATAAGTTAAGGGCATATGCACTTCAGGATGAAGGTATGGACACACTTGATGCCAATATAGCACTAGGCTTTCCGGGTGATATGAGAGAGTATTACATAGGTGCACAGATATTAAAAGATCTTGGTGCTAAGACATTAAGGCTTCTTACCAACAATCCTGGCAAAGTATATCAGTTATCAGACTTTGGTATGCAGATAAGTGAAAGAGTTCCAATTAAGATGGAAACAACACCATATGATGGCTTTTATCTTAAGACTAAAAAGATGAGAATGGGACATATGTTATAGATAAATATATAAATAAGAAGATAAAAACACCTAGAAAATAAAAGATAAGGAGAACATAATTATGAGAGTATTAGAAGGAAAGTTAGTAGATAATGGAACAAGAGTAGGAATAGTAGCGGCAAGATTTAATGAATTCATAGTATCAAAACTTATAGGTGGTGCGCATGACGGTCTTGTTAGACATGGTGTAAGTGAAGATAATATTGATCTTGCGTGGGTTCCAGGAGCATTTGAAATTCCGCTTATAGCATCAAAGATGGCAAAGAGTGGAAAGTATGATGCAGTAATATGCCTGGGTGCGGTCATAAGAGGGGCTACAAGCCACTATGATTACGTGTGTGCAGAAGTATCAAAGGGTATAGCAAGTGTATCACTTAATTCAGATATCCCGGTTATGTTTGGGGTTCTCACAACAGATACAATAGAGCAGGCTATTGAACGTGCTGGTACTAAAGCAGGTAATAAGGGATTTGAGTGTGCAGAGGGGGCTATTGAGATGGTTAATCTTACTCGTGAACTTGAAAAATGAATTGTTGTTTAATTGAATTTCAGTTAGTGACGAACGGACGACAAATATAAGCTACAGGCAGTCCTGCACACTATGTTCAATGCCAGAAGCTTTGATTGGATATTTCTAAGTCTTTCCAT
>JBNMGS010000214.1:0-4156 GCA_050872365.1 Lachnospira sp. | reverse complement strand
TTACTATACTGATTATCACCCTGTAAAATCTTAATGACATTATAGTTACGATATTATATACTCATATAAATAAAAAGTCCTATCGTACCTTCACGATAAGACTTTTTATTACGTTTCACATCCGGCACAATACAGCCAGTGACAATCAACTACTATCCTACATATATATAATCACTCATAACTGGCTGGAGTCCTATCTTAACAAGATCATCATATACCTCTTTAACATTTCTTCCATCAGATATTTCAAACTGCTCATCACCCTTATCGCTATCTTCTATATCATCTGAATGGCTTCCAATACCAGTACTTACACCTGCAGATATCTTAGTTGCTGCTATATTCATAAGATTATCCCTCACTCTTGCACATTCCCTTGTTGATACTGTTATGCTTGCAAATGGCATAAACAATCTATACGCTGTAACAACCTGTAAAAGCTGTGCCTCATGAACATCTTTAGGATTAATCCTGTCATTATTAATGATAGGTCTTAATCTTGGACATGAAAATGCAATCTCAGCGTGAGGATACTTTCTTTGCAGAAGATATGCATGCATACCTGTTGCAAATGCATCTTTTCTGAAATCGTCAAGACCTAACAATGCAGCAAAACCTACTCCTCTCATACCGCCCTTTAATGCACGTTCCTGCGCATTAAGTCTGTATGGATATATTCTCTTATGTCCTGCAAGATGTAATGTTTCATATTTATCTGAATTATAAGTTTCCTGGAATACTGTAACATAATCTGCACCACATTTGTGAAGATATGCATACTCATCTGAATTCATAGGATATACTTCAAGACCGATTACCTTGAAATATTTTCTTGCAATCTTGCATGCTTCACCTATATACTCAACACTCGACATCTTCTTGCTCTCACCTGTAAGTATAAGTATCTCCTGAAGTCCTGTCTTTGCTATAGCCTGCATCTCTTCTTCTATTTCTTCATAGTTAAGCTTTGCTCTCTTTATCTTATTATGGCAGTTAAAACCGCAGTATATGCAATAATTTTCACAATAATTAGCAATGTATATAGGTGTAAAAAAGCATATAGAATTACCAAAATGCTTTTCCTTTTCTATCTTTGCCGCCTGTGCCATCTGCTCTAAGTATGGAAGTGCTGCAGGTGATAAAAGCGCGGCAAAATCCTCTGGTGTACGATTGACGGCATTAATTGCATTCTCAACATCTTTAGCTGTATATTTGTCATAATCATAATTATTCATGGCAGCTATAACCTGCTTATCTATGTCTGAATCAAGTACTTCCATATCAGGCATATATTCCATATGATTAGTTCTATTCTTTTTTTGGTCTTCTCTTATTTCATCACTTAATATACTTTCGTTTATATGTAAATCTTTTTTCTCTTCGTTATTACTTATTTCATTGTTACTCATAACTATTAATCCTCATTTCTGTGCACTTTTTCACGCATAACGGATTAGTGCCTGATTTATATCATGTATATATAGACTTAAATTTCTCGTATTAACTGCGCAGACTGCACTATCTATTCATGAAGATATCCTGTAAGTGGAGAAGAAGCACTTGCTCCATCCTTCTTTACTCTTCCAAGACCTGCAAGATAAGCTTCTCTTCCTGCATTTATAGCATTTTTAAATGCTGCAGCCATACGTGGGATATCTCCTGCAGTTGCTATAGCTGTGTTAGCCATAACAGCTGCTGCACCCATCTCCATAACTTCACATGCCTGTGATGGACGTCCAATACCAGCATCAACTATAACAGGAAGATCTATCTCATCTATAAGGATCTGTATAAAGTCTTTTGTACATACTCCCCTGTTAGAACCAATAGGTGCTGCGAGTGGCATAATACATGCTGCACCTGCATTGGCCATATCTCTTGCTGCATTAAGATCCGGATACATATATGGCATAACAACAAAACCTTCTTTTGCAAGTATCTCTGTTGCCTTTGCTGTCTCATAATTATCCGGAAGTAGATACTTGGTATCTCTTATTACCTCTATCTTAACCATATCGCTATGACAAAGTTCTCTTGAAAGTCTTGCTATTCTTACAGCTTCTTCGGCATTTCTAGCACCGGAAGTATTAGGAAGAAGATGTACATTTTCTGGAATATAATCAAGAATGTTTGCAAGTCCGCCATCATTAGCTCTTCTTAATGCAAGTGTAACTATCTGTGCTTCTGCCTGCTTAACGGCTGCATCTATAAGTTCAAGCGAATATTTACCTGAACCAAGTATAAAACGTGATGTAAATTCATATTTTCCTAACTTAAATATATCCTTTGACTGTTCTTTGCTATCTTTACCTGTTGTATTTATTGTATTATTACTCATTGTATTATCCTCTTTTATTTTTATTATTATGATGTTGGGAACATTAATAGTTTCCTCTTACATCTTACTTAATAGTTATGTTATAAATATCAACTGCATAAAATATTTTACATGTGATATGCTATTACATGTAATATACTTCTATATCATCAGCCTCCTCCCATGAAGCTTAATACTTCTAACACATCATTATCTTTTAATATAATCTCCTTATATCTTTCTTTTGGGATTATCTCTTCATTTAACTCTACAACAACATGCTCTGGCTTGTAATTGTTGGTTATTATGAATTCATCAATACCAGTATTGTCTTTTACATCTCTTTTCTTCCCATTAAATACTATATCCGCCATTAAAATGTTCACCTCTTTCCATAGCTTTTCCTCTTGTCCCTAAAACATATAAAGATGTTAAGCATGTCACAGTTTCACAAGTACAACCGCTAAAACGAATGACATTTCATCCTCACATCGTAAATATAAGCAAAAAGAAAGGGTCCACGAAGAAAAGCGCCCTTGGTGGTGCTCCCCTTCGTGAACCCTTTCGATTCACTCTATTAATAATGTTTATTAAGTTGTTAATTACTATAGCATTTGTTCTGTTATTTTGCAAGTCCTAATTCTTTTTTAAGCTTCTCTTTTACCGCATCGCTTGTAAATGCTGCATCGACTGCATTATTAAGAAGGAGTTTTTCCTGCTCGCATGTAAGTCCCAATTCTTTTTCCATATATCGGAATTCATTTTCAAGTGTTATTCCCTCTATCGCCATATCATCCGTGTTGAGTGTTACTTTGATTCCATCATTAAGATATTTTATAAGAGGATACTCATGCATATTTTCTACTGCATGAGTCTGTCTGTTACTTGTAGGGCACATCTCAAGAAAGATATCTTTATTCTTTACAAGCTCACAAACAGCTTCATCTTCATAGATTCTTACTCCATGTCCTATTCTTGCCGCACCATATTCTATAGCATATCTTACACTTTCTGCACCATCTGCCTCACCTGCATGAATAGTAAATGGTATACCATATTCCCTGGCCTTAGTAAAAAGCTCTGCATACTTTGATGTAGGATAAAGTGCTTCTGCTCCAGCAAGATCCATGCCTGTTACGCCGCCATCTTCTACCAGATACTTTTTCGTAAGCTCCAGTGTTTCATAATTAGCTGCCTCATTACTCTCACCACGCATACAACATAATATAATATTAGCCTTAAGATCAGTCCGTTCAATTCCTTCTAATGCTGCCTGTACTGCTTCTTCCTGTGACATTCCTTTTTCTGTATGATTCTGTGGTGCAAACCTTATCTCAGCATATATAACTCCCTGTTTTTTTATGTTTTCTGCAACAAGATATACCGCCTCACTTATTCCCTCCTGTGTCATCATAAGTTGATCAGGAAGAACAAAGCACTTAAGAAAATCATTCAGGTCAGTACAAGCTTCTGGCACTGTGAGAAACCTTTCAAGCTGTTCATCATTTTCTGCTGGCAGCCTTAAATTCTGAAGTCTTGCCAGTTTCTTTGCTATATCAGGTGTTATTGCACCATCAAGATGAAGATGAAGATCTATATACTTATCTGGATATATCCCATTATCCTGCTTATTAACTGATGTATTAATTTCAATATTTTCTATATTATGTTTTAAATCCATACTATTTCTTCCTTTCTTGGACTGTCGGGCTTTCGCCCTATCCGTCTTAATTCTTACAATAAGCTTTGTGCTTGCACAGCTTTTTTCCACTTCCCTTTTGACCGCCGTGCATGTCCAAGAAAGCTTCTCTTTCTTGGACTGTCGGGCTTTCGCCCTAT
>JBNMGS010000213.1:0-4163 GCA_050872365.1 Lachnospira sp. | reverse complement strand
TATTAATACTATCTTGTATGCCTATCATATTCTTTGATTATATATTCTTTAGAACTTCTAAAAGATAATTCCAGCTTCTTTTTACTGAAGCAACATCCATATATTCATCAGGTGTATGAACATCAACAAGTGTAGGTCCAAATGATATCATATCAACACCTGGCATCTTACCTGACAGGATTCCACATTCTAATCCTGCATGTATTGACGTAACTTCCGGCTCTCTTCCATATACTGACTTAAAGCTTTCAACCATAACTTTTCTAAGCTTAGATTCACTGCTATATTCCCACGCCGGATAATCAGATGTTGGAACTGCCTTTCCACCAGCATACCTGGCAAATGCTGTAACTTTATCAAGTAAAATCTGCTTTCCACTGGCTGTGTTACTTCTTATAAGATATTTGTATACGAACTTATCATTTTCTATATATGCAGTTCCCAGATTAAGTGATGTTTCAACCATTCCCTGTATTTCTGTACTCATTCTGTATACACCATCTATAGCCTGTCCAAGTACATATATAATTGTTTTAGAGCTTTCCTGTGAATATATTAATGCTGATGTCTCCTTTTTTTCTATGCATATCGCTAATTCCGGATCAACTGATTTGTATTCCTGACAGAGCAGGTTTGAGTATTCCCTGAATTTATTTACGAAAACTGATGAGTTATGGTTATCTATCGCTATAACCGCATTGGCTTCTTTCGGAATAGCATTTTCCTTACCTCCACCTGATACATCAGATACATATATATCACACTCTTTCTGTATGCCTGTAAGTAATGCGCCTAACACCTTGATTGCATTGGCATGCTGCTTGTGTATCTCTACGCCAGAATGTCCTCCCAAAAGGCCTCTTACTGTTATTTCATATACAATCTGTGTATCATCTGATATCTCTTTATTACAAAGCTCTATTTCACACTGAGCCCTTACGCCTCCTGCACAGCTTACATATAATACACCTTCTGTTTCAGAATCTATATTAATCAGTTTTCCTGCTGTAAGGTCACTTGTATCAATCGCCTGTGCACCTAACATTCCTATTTCCTCATCGCTTGTAAGAACTGCCTGAACCGGTGGATGTTCTATAGTATCTGAGGCAAGTATTGCAAGTATATAGGCAACTGCTATTCCATCATCTCCTCCGAGAGTTGTTCCATCTGCCCATACCTTTTCTCCATCTGTACACACATCTATACCTTCACGTTCCATATCTTTATGGCTGTCAGCATTCTTTTCACATACCATATCTATATGTCCCTGAAGTATAATCGGTTCTTTGTTCTCATATCCTTTAGAGCCTGCTTTGAATATGATAACATTATTGGCTTCATCTTTTCTTACACGTAGGTTATGTTTATTAGCAAAATCCACACAATACTGTGCTATCCTTGCAGTATTGCCCGAACCTCTTGGAATTTCTGATATTTCTTTAAAATAAGAGAACACCTCTTTAGGTGATAAATCGCTTACCTGCATAATTCCTCCTGTTTTAAAACTTTCTTATATGATAGACTTAACTTTGATATTATACTAAATGTTCTAAATAATTGTCTATACACGTAAATATGAAATATTTTCTAATATTATGCTTTGTTTCTGTTCAAAACTATGTAAAATCTGAATTATATACAAAAAATAGGGACCGCACACCAATCACTCAGTGTAACAGTCCCTATAGATGTAAGATTATAACTGTTTCATATCATATCTGAACCTTAATATCAAACCTATTAAAAGCTATAATACTGATTCAGATAAGCAAGCATTACCTTTTCTTAAATACTACGACGTAATTGGTAAAATACCTTTTGCCCCTGACATCATACTATATAAGAAAGCAAATACTTTATCCTTCAATAGCAATCCTTTTAGTACCTTCTACCTGCTTAGCTTCTTTCTTAGGAATAGAAAGTCTAAGGATACCACTTTCATACTTAGCCTTTATATCTTCCTGTGTAAGAGCATCACCAACATAAAAGCTTCTGCTCATAGCACCTGCATAACGCTCTTTTCTGATATACTTGCCTTCCTTATTCTTTTCTTCCTTATCAAGTCCCTTAGCAGCACTTATTGAAAGATATCCGTTATCAAGCTGTACATTTATCTCATCCTTCTTAAATCCAGGTAAATCAATATCTACTTCATAACCTGAATCTGTTTCCCTGACATCTGTCTTCATCTCATGGTTTGCATGCTTACCATATAAAGCTTTATCAACTTCAGGGAATCCGAAGTTCATCCAATCATCATTAAATAAATTCTCTCCAAAAATACTAGGCATTAACATAAGTCATCTCTCCTTTTTTAATAAACTATCTGTTCGGCTGAACCTTTCGTTCATTCGGATCTGATATATCAAATCTTTATCAAATCCCCAGGATTACATATTCATCTGAACTATTACCTTGTTTCTTTGGAACCTTAGGAACCGGAATTATAATCTGTTAAGATAAAGCAACTACATAAGATTCATCAATATCTGTCAGTTTGTATCTTTATCTTTCCTTCTTAACTCCTCTTCCTTTGTTCTGACTATGTTATAGTCTTTATTGTTAGCACTGTCAAGCGTCGAGTGCTAATGTTTATAATTTGTTAATAAACTGATACTATGCGTATTTATTATTTTTTGTTGATATTAATTCATTAACTTATATCACTAAATAAAATATACTTTCGTGCAAGCTCATGTTGACTTAAATCTTTTAACTCTTGCATTACAAAAATATATTTATTAAACTGTCTGACTGCTTTCGCCTTCCTTTACTTCATTTATACCATGTTTATCAGCATATCCTGTAAGTATAAGTGTAAGTGCACCATCTCCTGTTACATTGCAAGCTGTACCAAAGCTGTCCTGAAGTGCAAATATAGTAAGCATAAGTGCCGTACCAGTATCACCAAAACCAAGTACCCCTGTTATAAGTCCAAGTGATGCCATAACCGTTCCACCTGGAACACCCGGCGCACCTATGGCAAATATACCAAGAAGAACACAGAAAAGTATCATAGTTCCAACGGAAGGTACCATACCATAAAGTATCTTGGAAACAGTCATACAGAAGAATACTTCTGTCAGTACTGAACCACATAAATGTATATTTGAAAAAAGTGGTATTCCAAATGATACCATATCCTTACGAAGAGGCTTTGCTTTTCCTGCACACTGAAGTGCAACTGCAAGTGTTGCTGCTGATGACATTGTTCCAATCGCTGTAAGATATGCAGGACCATAACATTTGATAACATCTAAAGGATTTTTCTTAGAGTATATTCCTGCAATAGAATATAAAAGAGCCATCCATATATAATGCCCGATTAATACAATAATTATGATTTTAAGGAACACTGGTGCCTGTTTTGTAATTGAACCTTCATATGAAAGCGTACAAAATGTAAATCCTATAAATAATGGAAGTATTGGTATCATTATTCTTGTAACTATTGCAAGAACTATTTTCTGAAACTCCTCAAGAATGCTTGATATGAGCTCTGCCTTAGTCCATGCTGCTGCAAGTCCTATCATAATTGCAAAAACGAGTGCACTCATAACAGGCATAATCTGTGGAATGTTTAATTCAAATACCGCCTCCGGAATTTCTTTAAGTCCATCTACAGTTGGTGTTATTGACAAATGTGGTATAAGCACATATCCTGCTGCTGTTGAAAAAAGTGCCGCACCAACAGATGATGTGTATGCTATAGTAACTGCAAGCAAAAGCAGTTTTGATGCATTTTTACCAAGCTGTGTGATAGATGGTGCAATAAATGCTATAATAATAAGCGGGATAATAAAGTTGATTAACTGGTTAAGTATATATTTAAGTGTTACAACAATATTTAAAGCAGCTCCTGTAAACGTGTTTCCGTCAGTTGCTGCAAACAGAAGTCCAAATACGACACCTGCGATAACGCCTACCAGAAGCTTAAACGGCAGGCTGTGAAAAAATGAATTCTTTTTCATAAAATGTTTCTCCTTGAACGTATAAATTATATGATGCAAGTGTCAAAAGTATAAAAAGTTGTTTCTGCTTGCAGAAAAAGACTTTTTTACTTGGACACTCATATCATTATGTGATGCATGTATAACTTATGTTGTACTAAAAAATATCCGTCATTATATTTCGACAAGTCAAAATGCAGATATGCCTTATGT
>JBNMGS010000212.1:0-4172 GCA_050872365.1 Lachnospira sp. | reverse complement strand
TCTTGTTGCGCTTACAAGTTCGACTATATATTTATATATACTTTTGTTCATATATACCTCATATATATCATCCTGCATTTTCTTAACATCCTCTGCTGTTATGACCGGCTCTACCATATCTGCACGTCCCATTTTGCCTACAGACATCGCCATATCCATCTCACTTTCAAAATCAGGATATCCAATAGACATCGTTATCATAAACCTGTCCATCTGAGCCTCTGGAAGGCTCTGCGTTCCAGCATTACCATATGGATTCTGCGTGGCTATTACAATAAAGGGATCCGGAACCTCCCTTGTGATTCCCTCTACCGACACTTTTCTTTCTTCCATAACCTCAAGAAGCGCAGATTGTGTTTTAGGTGATGTCCTGTTTATTTCATCTGCAAGTAAAAGATTACAAAACACACTTCCAGGCTGATACACAAACTGCCCAATATCGCTTCTGTATACTGAATAACCAGTTAAATCTGATGGCATAACATCCGGTGTAAACTGAACTCTTGTACAGTCCAGCTTCATAGCTTTAGAAAATGCTGTTGCAAGAGTTGTCTTGCCAACACCTGGTATATCTTCAAGAAGTATGTGCCCACCAGCTAAGAAAGCCGTCATAATTTCCTTAATCTCCCGGTTTTTTCCCAGTATAACTTTATTAACCTCATCAATAACTCTGGTAGCTTTAACTACATCTTTATTCAATGTATGTATCCTCCCAAACATTAACATTATGTATTATACCTTACCCTGTATAAATAATCTCACTCCATTTATTAAACAACATATTTTTCATATATTAGATGTTGGCATCAAAAGATATTTATATTACAGCATAATAAAATATATAAAAATCAATGAATTTTCTATATTTTTCTTAAGAAATATTCTTAAGATGTATCTTATCATTCTTCTGTATAATTAATAGTACACTTCACAGCCCTCTTCCACCCCATAAGAAGACTGTCTCTTTTAGCCGGTGATATACTGCTTTCAAAAGTCGTATCAAGCTGCCAGTTATCTTTTATCTCATCTTCATCCTTAAAGAATCCAACTGATAATCCTGCAAGATAAGCTGCTCCTAAAGCAGTTGTCTCTATACATCTTGGCCTTCTTATAGATGCATCAAGTATATCTGCTTGAAACTCCATTAGAAAATCATTTGCACTTGCACCACCATCAACCTTTAGTTCATTTACAATGTGTCCTGTATCACTTTCCATAGCTTTAAGCACATCGTATGTCTGATATGCTATTGATTCCAGTGATGCCCTTATAAAATGCTCCTTACTTGCACCTCTTGTAAGTCCGACCACTGTGCCTCTTGCATAAGGATTCCAATATGGCGCACCTAATCCTGAAAATGCCGGAACTATATATACCCCGTTGGTATCCTCAACCATTCTTGCATAATCCTCTGACTGAGAAGAATTTCTTATCATCCGCATCTCATCCCTTAGCCACTGTATAACAGCTCCTCCTGTAAAAACACTTCCCTCTAGTGCATATTTAACGCAATCATTGGTACTGGCCGCAATAGTTGTTATAAGACCATGTTCTGATACAACTGGATCTTTTCCTGTATTCATAAGAAGAAAACATCCAGTTCCATATGTATTCTTAACCTCACCGGCATCAAAACAACACTGTCCAAAAAGTGCAGCCTGCTGGTCTCCTGCCGCACCAGCTATAGGTATGTTGCCAGCTATAACTGAACTATCTGTATAACCATACACACAGCTTGATGGTTTAACCTCTGGCAGCATAGATTCAGGTATATTAAGTTTATTTATAAGTTCTTTATCCCAGCATAACTTATGTATATCAAACAGCATGGTTCTTGATGCATTAGTGTAGTCCGTCACATGCACAGTTCCACCCGTAAGCTTCCATATCAGCCATGTATCAACAGTTCCGAAAAGGAGGTTCCCCTCCTCTGCTCTTTTTCTTGCACCCTCAACATTATTAAGAATCCACGCTATTTTAGTCGCACTAAAATATGCATCAGGTACAAGCCCTGTCTTTGCCTTTATAACATCTCCATAGCCATCCCTTATGAGTGCTTTTATATCCTTTGCTGTTCTTCTGCATTGCCATACTATGGCATTATACACAGGTTCACCAGTCTCTTTATCCCATACTATTGTTGTCTCTCTCTGATTAGTTATTCCAATTCCAGCTATATCCTTTGCTTTTGCACCAAGTAATGCCATCGCTTCTGATATAACTGCATACTGTGAAGACCATATTTCCATAGGATTATGTTCAACCCAGCCTGGTCTTGGATATATCTGTTCAAACTCCTTTTGTGCCATACTGCAAATATTACCAGCCTTATCAAAAAGAATACATCTGGAACTTGTAGTTCCCTGGTCTAACGCCATAATATATTTTGCCATAATATCCTTACACTCTCCTTACAAAAAAGTAAATTTAATAAACATTTACACATCAGATTCAAAGATGTTCTGTTCTAATTGTACAAAATCACTGTTCTTATCTTTTTTAATGCCACAATTAAGCATTGCAAGCAGGCAGAAAAATATAGGAAATGTAATAACCTCCAGCATCTCAGCGGTTCCCTGTATAGAATATATAACAACAGCCAACCCCGCACCTAAAAGCATATATTCAGTTTTATATGCATTTTTACCTGTGCACATGCTCTTAAAATATTTTATCATATTTCTGATTGCCACTGACAAAAGCAAGACATATACAACAAGTCCAGCAATACCAATTGTTACAAGCATATTAATCCATATGTTATGGGCATTATCAACTCTTCCCCTGTTTAGTATATTAGTTGATGCAAATGAATAATCACTTAATACCCAGGCTGTTGTAGCTTCTCCTGCTCCGAATATTTTATTAATAAATGGAAGATTACTGTATCCATTAAGTACGTTCTTCCATATATATCCTCGTCCTGAGCCCCAGTCATCTGTAATCGCCAAGGCTGTTTTTCCTGCTGCTGTACATACAATAACAGCAATACATACAACTACAGATAATACAATAACCAAAACAGCATAGATTTTTCTTATTTTATAAAACAATGTTTTGTTATCAAACAATTTAAACCTTTCATCAAGCATCTGAATAATAAATATTGCTATAAAACACACAACAGGAAATATTACAAATACGTTTTTATATATAATAATGCTTCCTATGCTTTTTATAATTCTTGTATTATATGGATTAAGAATATATATAACACCAAGAAGCCTTCCAGCAATAAATACTTCTACAGCCAGCATAAAATATCTTATAAGCATATCATATTCTGACATTGCAAAATAAAAAAGAACTGCAAAAGCAAAAAACATTCCAGCAATAGCCATATCACTGTCTGATGCCAGCGAACCCATCATACATAGCAAAGAAGCCAGTCCATAAAACACCTTACCAGCGGTACTCTTTTCATAAGTAAACGAAAACATAGCAATAGAAAGCATCATATTGACATACATACCGTATATATCAATATTTCCAAGTGAAGATATATATACTTCTTTCATCGCAACAGGAACATCTCTGTATATATAAAACGGGTCTATTCCGGCATAATTAAGTACTGCCCATATATTAACCAGTATTGACGAACATAATATATATGTAATATCTCTTTTTTCAAACTTATAGCATGTTGAAACAACGTAGTACATGCACACACATGCCCCATAAAACACAAGTCCGGTATATCTTCCTCCTCGTCCAAGCAATGCAACACTTTTATATGGTGAACATATATATGATATAACACATGTTATTAAAAAAATAATAATTATCTTTTTCCACAAATCAATATTTCCTAACTTGTCCTTAACAACAGCTACCAAGTCAATATCTTGTTTCACACTATCATTGTCACTTTGTCTTATATTATTATATGTAGTTATATCTTCTGTATTATCGTTTTTCTTTGCTTTGGATTTTTTTACTATAATTCCAGCCAGTCTATTAACAACCATAACTATAAAACTGACATATGAAACAATGATAAAGAAGAAAAACCTTGTTAAGGTTACATCATTCAGCTTATTATGCATAACAAACGGGTACACTATAATCATCATATACACCACAATTTTCCCCAGAATATAATTAATTCTTTCTGTTATTTCCATACTTCCTCCATTATTATAATTTGTTCTTTTATATATACTATACAT
>JBNMGS010000211.1:0-4209 GCA_050872365.1 Lachnospira sp. | reverse complement strand
CCCCTGACATTATTATATTTAATATATACAAAAAACTCAATCATAATATTACTATAACAGATATATTATGATGTTGGGGCAAAAGGTATTTTGCTCCAACTGATGTATACAGATTGCTCCATCGCTTACGCATCTGCATATATGCTTAACACCATAGTTGCCGACTCAACCATAGTATTACCACTATCCATACTACATTTCTGTATATATCTGAATGCATCCTGCTCAGTCATGTTATTCTTTTCCATAAGCAGATGCTTTGCGTTATCTATTATTTTCTGTTCTTCTGGACTTCTCTGCCTTGGTGTTGTACGAGCCTTTCTTCTCCTTCTTATCTGAGACTGCAGCATAATCTCTATGGTAGATAACAAATCATTTACCTTAATAGGCATAGCTACACATACAACATTGCTATCCTGACAGTCCTCCCACAGATTCTGTGATGCAACAAGCAGCAATTCAAAGCTTTTCGGCTTATATTCACATAATTCAGAATAAAGCATATTATCCGAAAGCTTATAACCGCTTATAATTATACCATCAGACAACGAATCCGCCTGATTGATAACCTGTGCCCCACTTGTACAAGGAACTGCCACATCATATCCCTTACGGACAAGGAGGCTTCTTACTGCTCTTGCCTCCTCTATCTTCGGAAATGCAACAATCAATGTAGACATATTCTAACCTCGTATATTAAAACTTATAAAGATATTCATCAAGCTCCCACTGTGTAACCTGGGTTTTATAATCATCCCATTCTCTTAGCTTTGCTTCTGTATACTTGGTTGTAATATGTTCCCCAAGAACACCGCATATGAACTTGTCTTCATTAAGATACTTTATTGCATCATAAAGATTTTCCGGTAATATCTCTATTCCAGCCTCTTTTCTTTCTTCTTCTGTCATCTCAAATATGTTGCGGTCAACACTGGCTGGAACCTCTAACTTATTCTTAATACCATCAAGACCAGCTGCAAGACATGTTGCAAGTACAAGGTATGGATTAGCTGAAGGATCAGGATTTCTAAGCTCAACTCTTGTTCCGTTTCCCCTTGAAGCTGGTATTCTTATAAGCGGACTTCTGTTAGTTGCAGACCATGCTATGTATACAGGTGCCTCATAGCCTGGAACAAGTCTCTTATATGAATTGATAAGCGGATTAGTAATAGCTGCCATACCCTTTGCATGCTTCATCACTCCTGCTATGAAGTGATATGCATCCTCTGATAATCCAAGCTTATCATCATCATTGGCAAATATATTCTTTCCATCCTCTGTAGCAAGAGACATATTAACGTGCATTCCTGAACCATTTATTCCATACTTTGGCTTAGGCATAAATGTTGCATATAATCCATGTCTTTTAGCTATAGTCTTAACTGTAAGCTTAAAAGTCATAATATTATCTGCTGTCTTTAACGCCTCATCATACTTGAAATCTATCTCATGCTGTGCTGGTGCAACCTCATGATGTGAAGCCTCTATCTCAAAACCCATATCTTCAAGTGTAAGCACCATATCGCGTCTTACATTTTCTCCAAGATCTGTAGGTCCTAAATCAAAGTAACCAGCTTTTTCATGTGAAAGTGTTGTTGGAAGTCCATTATCATCTGTATGGAAAAGGAAGAACTCACATTCTGGTCCAACCTCAAACACATATCCCATATCCTTTGCTTCTTTAATCACCTTCTTAAGTATCCATCTTGGGTCACCCTCGAATGGCTTGCCATCTGGTGTATATACATCGCATATAAGTCTTGCAACCTTTCCCTGTTGTGGTCTCCATGGAAATATTTCAAATGTATCATAATCAGGATACAGATACATGTCAGACTCTTCTATTCTTACGAAGCCTTCTACTGAAGAACCATCAAACATGCACTTGTTATCAAGTGCCTTGCCTAGCTGGCTTGAAGTAATAGCCACATTTTTTAACACTCCAAACATATCTGTGAACTGAAGTCTGATAAACTCAACATCCTCTTCCTCTACCATTCTGAATATATCCTGCTTTGTATATTTCATATAGTAACCATCCTTTCCTGCTGCGTGTATACAACGCTGTATTTACTTTCATTCTGGCTGTAATTAGACAACCACATTGGGATTAATATACTACAGAATATGTTTATTTGTATACATACTTTCGTAAAAAACTAATATTATTAAGTGCATATCTCAACAATATATGCATATATTATTACCAATTATATACGTGTTGTTTATATAATGGAGAATTCATATGAATAAAATTCATACTACAGGTAATATTGATGCTAATGATGACATTAAAAATATTAATGTTATTGGCAATATTAAAAATATTAATCACTTTAAACTGTCTGTACTTCTGTCATCCATTCTTCTACTGCTTGCCTTTGCCTTCTTTATCTATGCAAGCTTTAATCCAAAGAATACCGCTGCCGGTTCCGGCAACGTTACCGGAGCTGTAAATTCTGATAATAATAACAATAACAATAATAATGATAATAATCATAAAAACACCAACTCATCTGATTCCACTAATGGGATTAATGGAGGTTCTATTAATGGTAATTGTATCGCAGGAAAAAAGGCACTTCCTATATACTGTGTACAGACAGATGAGAAAAAAATATCTATATCTTTTGATGCCGCCTGGGGTGCTGACGACACTATTAAGCTGCTTGACATTCTTGATAAGCACAATGTCAAAACAACATTTTTTATGACTGGCGGCTGGGTTTCTACATATCCTGATATGGTTAAAGAAATATATAACAGAGGTCACGACCTTGGCAATCACAGCGAAAATCATAAGGAAATGAGTAAACTTAGTGCTTCTGAACAGAAAAAAGAAATAACTTCTGTTGATGATAAAATCAAAGAACTTACAGGATATGACTGCTTTTTATTCAGACCGCCTTATGGCGACTATAATTCCCTGCTTATTAATACCGTGTATGGCTGCAATCATTATCCTGTACAATGGGATGTAGATTCACTTGACTGGAAAGACTATGGTGTTGACAGCATAATAAAAACCGTCACCAGACATAAAGCCCTTGGTAACGGTTCTATCATTCTTATGCATAATGGCGCAAAATTCACTGCAGAAGCTCTTGATAGAGTTCTTACAAGCCTTGAAGAACAGGGGTATGAGATTGTTCCAATATCACAGCTCATCATACGCGAAAACTTCCACATGGATGGAACAGGCAGACAGATTGAAAATTAAACAAAAATGTTTCCTTTTAAGCTGAAAACAGCAAATCTTTTATCATACTGTTAATATAATAATATGCATATTTTATATAGCTTAAAGGAAACATTTTTACATTTCATTAAAAAACTTATACTGTCTTTACACACACTTTCTTCCCTGAAAACGAAATTCCAAGCTTTAATACATCTTTAATTTCATTTTCTTTCATTTCTTCATCATAACGCATTTCACTAATCTGTGTTAATGCTTCATTTGCAAGTGCATTGAGTTTCTCTTCACTAAGATTCTTTCCATATTTAAGTTCCATAATAACTCCTGGATATTTATCATTTCTTGGAATTAAACTAATATCATATCTGCCATCTCCTGATTCTCTATTGGACTTTATCTTATATTGATTATCCATAAGCGCGATCAGTCCTAACACTAATCCATGGTAAAATCCCTCTGTACCTGCATCATAAAAGCTTACAGATTTATTCATATATTCTGCTATAGCTCTCTGCAACTTTTTATAATCACCTGCATACAGACTTTCCGCTATCTTATTGGCAGTTGTCCTTGCAATCGCACCTATCTGCAACAAGTGCGATAAAATTTCATTTTTATATACAGAGGCAATCTCCTTATTAGGAATAGAAACTTCACGTAAATAAGAAGCATCATCCTGCAGCTCTTTCTTTGGTGTTTTCAAATATCCAGCTACTAATAAAAGACTATATATATTAGCTGGATCTTCATCTAATGATCTGTATACAACATTCTGATTAATTCTGGCGATCACTTTTTCTCCCTGTAACAAGGCATATAATTTTTCTATAACATCATCTGTAGCAATCTTTAAGACATCTTCCAATATTTCATTTTTTCCTGTATTTACCCAGTAGGCCTGTGGAACACACCCTTTAGATATATAATTAATAACTGACCATGGATTATATATTTCTTCACTACCGAATAAGTATCCATCATACCAGTCCTTTAATTCTTCTTTCTTTTCT
>JBNMGS010000210.1:0-4214 GCA_050872365.1 Lachnospira sp. | reverse complement strand
GTATTATATTTTAAGTTTATTTTATTATGACTTGACTATTTTTTGTGTTTATATTATTCTAATGAAAATACGAAATATATTTCATCGGAGGTAATATATATGCAGTTAGCGATGATTACAATGCAGCAGGTTCTTGTTTTATTTGTTTTGATATTTGCTGGTTTTATATGTGTAAAAACTGGTGCAGTTAAGATAGAGGGTAAGAAAGCGTTTTCAGATTTGCTTGTTTATTTTGTTGTACCTTGCATGATTGTTAATTCTTATCTGACTGATTTTGATGCTGATATATTCAAAAATATTTTATATGTGCTAGGATTAAGCATACTTCTTATCATGATTGGTATTATTGTTACATTTTTGCTGTCTTTACGCATTAAGGATGATAATCTGCCAATTATAAGATTTGGATGTATGTTTTCTAATGCAGCTTATATGGGATTTCCGCTGATTCAGGCACTTTTTGGCAGTGAAGGCTTAATATATGCAAGTGCTTTTGTCACTGTGTTTAATATATTGTTGTGGACATTGGGGTATTCAGTTGTAAGCAGAACAATCAGCTTGAAACTGGTTATAAAAAAGATATTCACAACACCTGCAACTATAGCAGTGTTTGTTGGAATTATAATTTTTGTCTTACAGATACCGCTTCCATCTGTACTTCATCAGGCTATAAGTGCTGCTGGAGCAGTTAATACGCCATTATCAATGTTTATAACAGGTATGATTATTGCAGCAAGTGATATAAAGAAAATGTTAGCTAACAGGCTTGTGTATTTTTCAATTATTGTGAGAATGGTGGTTATACCGGCAATATGTATTGCAGTGTTCGAATTACTGGGGATACACGGAATGGTTGCGAATATTGTAATCATATTGGAGGCATGTCCGTGTGCTGCAATTACATCTGTTTTTGCTGTACAGTTTAACTATGATGATGATATTGCAGCGGCTTGTGTTGTCTTAACAACATTTGTAAGCATAATAACGCTTCCTCTTGTAGCGTTTATTATAACAACTTTATAAGAATTAAGCGTTTTTTAATATAATGCCAGTAATTGTAATGTTATTGGCATTTATTTTTTGCATTTTTTATGTTATTATAAAATAATGTCGGAGTAAAATCAGATGGTATGTTAGGCTATGTTTTATGTTCAATGTCCAATCGATTTTTAAATGACTCATGGCAGTGACATTATATGGATGGAGAGATATATGAAAATTTTATTTGTTTCACTTGGATGTGATAAAAATCTGGTTGATACAGAGAATATGCTTGGAATATTAAAGAATAAAGGGTTTGAGTTTACTGATGATGAATGGGATGCTGATATAATAGCTGTTAATACATGCTGTTTTATAGGTGATGCTAAGCAGGAAAGTATTAACACAATACTTGAGATGGCGGAACATAAAAAGAATGCCAAATGTAAAGTTTTAGTTGTTGCAGGATGTCTTGCACATAGATATCAGGATGAAATTATAAAAGAGATTCCTGAGGTTGATGCGTTTGTTGGAACATCTTCTTATGATAAAATAGCAGAAATGATTAATTCTGTTCTTGAACAAAAAGGCATAACTAACTTTGTTGAGGATGCAGACAGAATGCCAATGGTAAAAGAAGAAAGAATAGTTACAACGCCTGGATATTATGAATATTTAAAGATAGCAGAAGGCTGTGATAAGAGATGTACATATTGTATTATACCTAAGGTAAGAGGAAACTACAGGAGTTTTCCGGTTGAATATCTTGTAAAACAGGCTGAAAAACTTGTTGAGGGTGGTGTGAAAGAACTTATTCTTGTCGCACAGGAAACAACTCTTTACGGAGTTGATCTGTATGGTAAAAAATCGCTTCCTATGCTATTACATGAGTTGTCTAAGATAGAAGGTTTAAGATGGATAAGAATTCTATACTGTTATCCTGAAGAGATAAATGATGAACTTATAGATGCTATTAAAAATGAGCCAAAAGTTTGTCATTATCTTGATATGCCTATACAGCATGCCAGTGATAATGTATTAAAACGAATGGGAAGAAGAACGGATAAGAAGGAGCTTACAGATATTGTAGCCAGGTTAAGACGTGAAATTCCGGATATTGCATTAAGAACAACTCTTATAACAGGTTTTCCTGGTGAAACTGATGAAGAGCATGAAGAAGTTATGGAGTTTATTGATGAATGTGAATTCGACAGACTTGGTGTGTTTACTTATTCAAGGGAAGAGGATACACCGGCGGCTACTATGCCTGATCAGATAGATGAAGCTGTAAAAGAAAAATACAGAGATGAGATAATGCAGCTTCAACAGGAAATATCAGCGGATAGATCGGCTGATATGGTTGGAAGGACATTAGAGGTTATGATAGAAGGTTATATAGCAGAAGACAATACTTATGTTGGACGCTCATATAAGGATGCACCTAATGTTGATGGACTTGTTTTTGTTGAATGCGATAGGGAGCTTATGTCAGGAGATTTTGTTAATGTACTTATTACTGGTTCAACAGAGTATGATCTTATAGGAGAGATTGTTGAGTAATAATATGATTAAATGGTCAAAAGGTATCATTGATGCATGCTTGCATGCAATTCGATTTATACATTAGTGACCTGCACTACACAAAGAAAGCAGCAATATATAAAAAACATTTTTTGATGGTAGAGAAAGAAAGCATTATTATAATAAAAGGAGGGTATTAAGTTGAATTTACCAAATAAACTAACAATATTAAGAACAATTATGATTCCGGTTTTTCTTATAGCTCTTTATATACCGGGACTTGGAATGACGGGTGACATCATAGCGGCAGCAATATTTATATTAGCAAGTATTACAGATTTTCTTGACGGAAAAATAGCAAGAAAATATAATCTTGTAACTAACTTTGGTAAGTTTATGGATCCGCTTGCGGATAAGCTTTTAGTATGTTCGGCGCTTATTGCACTTGTTGATCTTAACAGAATTCCAGCCTGGGTTGTAATAATTATAATTGCAAGAGAATTCATAATAAGCGGGTTCAGACTTATAGCATCAGATAATGGAGTTGTTATAGCTGCAAGTTACTGGGGAAAGTTTAAGACAACATTTCAGATGATAATGATTATACTTTTTATACTTAATCTGGATTATCCGTATAGCAGTCTTGTTAATATGATTATTATGTATATTGCACTTGCACTTACAATTATTTCACTTCTTGATTATATAATTAAGAATTATAAGGTGTTTATAGAAGGATCTAACAAATAGTCAGGTGAAGCTGTTATATATCATTGATATTATTAAAAACAATTAAAGATTAAATTTTAGAAGTCATTTCTGTTATGATATGTGTATCATCTGCTGCTTATCTGGCAGAGATTGTATATCATAGCATGTAATGACTTTTTAAAATTTGAAATGGAGATTAAAGAAATATGAATATAGAGAATGAAAAAAATATCAATTCCGGAGTTATCAGCATAGAAGAAAAAGTAGTAAAGGAGCTTAATGCCAGGCATATGCTTCTTACAACAGCTGAATCCTGTACAGGTGGTATGATTGCATCGGCAATTGTTAATGTCAGTGGAGCATCGAATGTATTTCATCAGGGGTATATTACATATTGTGATGAGGCGAAAAACAGTATACTAAATGTGCCAAACGAAATTCTTGAAGAATATAAGGCTGTAAGTCCTCAAGTTGCATGTAAGATGGCATTAGGAGCATTATCATTGGCAGGAGCTGATATAGCTGTGTCGGTTACAGGTGTTGCAGGGCCATCAATGGAGGATGGAAAACCAGTAGGACTTGTGTATATAGGCATGGCTTCTAAAGTAGATTCAGGATACATAGATATGTTTGACAAAGATTCACAAATATCAGATATTACCGGATATGCAGAGGCATATAAATATTGCACAAATCATGAAGTGTTGTATAAAACACATGGTAATAGTGTTATTGTCCGGGAAAATATGTTTGATGGTGACAGAAGTACTATACGTGATAAAGCATGTAAGGAAGCATTGAATATGATATATGAATATGCTAAAAGAATAAATAATTAAAGCTTGTTATGATAAGTTTTGATAAGTTAGTTATAGAATAAAAATATCATACTGGAAAGTTTGCATCGTACACAGATGGTAAAAGTATATCACAAAGTGAAAAAATATATCTTTACTTTCTGAAAAATATATGATAACATGTGAATATCCAATATGTTACAT
>JBNMGS010000209.1:0-4220 GCA_050872365.1 Lachnospira sp. | reverse complement strand
TCCCATCATTATCAATCCACCATGTCTGTATACTTTTATCTGTACTGTAATTCTTTAAATTATCTATTGTATAGCTGCCAACTGTATCATACCAGCTATCATCATGTGGTGTTCGCTGTATAAGTGTATCACCATACATAGTAGATGCTGCCTTTATTATATCTGTTTCTCTTATTGGAACTGGTGCTTTTCTATAAATCGTTACATAGCTGGCATTCTCTCTCCTGACTACATAAGAAATCGCAGTAAGCTCCTCATATGTATCATCCACTTCCATACTCCAGTTGAATACACTTCCATAATACTTATCTTCACTAGCTACCTCACTGTAACTTGTAAAGCTGCCATCAGCATTCTCGTAACGCACCTTAACTATCTGTGTGTATATCTTACGTGAAATGTCTATATAATCTGCTATTTCTTCTGTCACTGTTACTGAATAATAATAACCATCATAAATATCATTACCTTCTTGTTTCCAGGTTACTGTTTCGCCATAGTTGTAATTCTTAGATATAACCTGCTGATAATTACCCCAGTTTCCGTTTTCATCCTGGAAACGTACATTTACTGTTACCGGGAAACTTTTGATTGTGGCGTTGGCTGTATATCTTACATTGTCTGTTACTTCTATGTTGCTTACTGTACTGTTACCTGATAATGTACTTCCGTCTTCGTTAGTCCATTTATCAAAGTCATAGCCTGTAGATGTGGATGCTGATATGCTTATTTTCTTACCATATCTGTATGTACCATTCCCTGATACTCCTGATATTCCTGTTCCTTTATCAAGTGATACTGTATATGTCTTACGTGGAACTGTTACGTAGTAAGTCTGATTTGATTCTGACGTTGCTAACTGGCTGAACGATACATCACCATATACCTTATCATTGACATCTTTTTCTCTTACCCATGTTATAGGGTCGCCAGCATTGTATTCCTTATTGTTTATAACAGTTTCCTGTTTAGCATAAGTTCCGTTCTCAATGCCTTCATATCTTGCTATAAGGGTTACATTTACCTTAGGTTCTACAGATGGATTAGCCCATTGTGCTGTAAATGTGGAATCTCTGTTATCAAAAAGTATCTTCCACATCTGGTTAGGATTTCCATCCATTCCCCACATTAAGCCTATGTTGCTGTTCTTGGCTGAACCCTGTGCTGTTATCCTTAAATTAGGATTGGTTTTTGATGCGATATAGTAATAACCATTTCCTGCGACTGATAAAGTCCATATCTGGTCATTACTCCAGTTAAGGTCACAATACTGTACGTTATTACTTGATGTATCAGCAGTTACATATTTGCCTAATGCACTGTTTACAATAAAGTAATCATTATCGCCTGTCGCTGCTTTTGTAAAACTCCAGTATTCGCCATTACCACCCCAGGCATCTGCTAACTGTATGTTAAGGCCGCTGTCATTACTCATACCGCCCCATGCTATATCCATAACAAGGTTGCTGTTTTTATTCTGTATGTATGCTTTTGCCTGGTAATCATCATTAACTGGCATTACATCTCCACCATTGTAATAATTACTCTTATCTGTCTGCCAGTATCTAAACATTTTGCCGCTGTTTGTGAATCCTATGGAATCATTTCCTAATACTGCGCCTTTGTTATACACAAGGCCTACCATACTATAGAATACATACTTATCAGTACCCTGACCACCTGCACTGCTGTTTTTATCAAAGTATGCCAAGCCTACCTTATCATATACATACGTTATTGCTGTTGTATCACCTTTTATAGTACCTTTAAGACTTCCTGCATCTGATAAGACATATCCATTCTTTGACTTAAGATTCTTAAACTCATAGGTTGTACCATACGGATATTCCTTATTCCAGTCTGTTATGTTTTCAGCTTCAAGGTTGCCATTGATATAAAGGTCTACTGAACCTAAATCATATTTATTACCGTTTATATCACCTTTTAGCTTATCAAACCATTGCGTATAATAGTCAGCATCAAGTTTTAATGTATAATTATTGACTTCATATGCTGCATACAAGGTTACATCACCATCATAGTGCCATGCATAACTGCCATTCCAGTACCAGAAACAGCTTGTGTTCTGCTTTACTGCATATCCATTCTTATCATAGATTTGTTCCCACCATTCATTTCCATTGTCATTATGATATAAGTACCATCCAACAAATGTCTGTCCTTCCATGTATGGGATATCTGCTGACATATCGCAGTAATCACCTTTAGTATATGTCACTGTTACATGGTCGCTTGTATTGCCATTAGGGTTGTTGATATTACTGCCTGGGTACTTTAAGCTGCCACCATTAGGGTTAAAGGTGAGGTTGTAGGACTTAAGTTCCCATTGTGCCTCAAACGTTGCATTTTCAAAAAGTGATGACCAGTACTTACCATCTGACATCATTGTTTTTAACTGCTCTGTTGTGTACACTCTATCTTTCTGCTTACCTGTACCACCTTTAATCTTCCATCCAGTAAGGTTATATCCAGGTCTTTGTGCATTCGTAGCTTCACTAATATCTATTGTAGATGTTCCAAGTCTTTCAATATCATATGTTGATTCTTCCTGCTTATAGCCATTATAGTCTATGGTAACAGAACCACCATTGTAATCAAAGTGGTAGGTGAATGGGGATGTTACAAGGTAGAAGACGGGAAATTGGTCTGAAATTGTTGATGGGTTTAATGGCAAATTACCACCACTGCCTTCATGTATACTACCATTTGCAATTCTAAACACAGGTACAATGTATGCTACATCATTTGCTCTTTGTGATTGCGATACGCCTGATGGATAACCATCACTGCCGTAGCCTTCTGCATCCACTGTTGTCTGTCCTACAGTCCATACATTGCTTGTACTCTGCCATCCACTATCATATACAATATTACCATATGCATCATACTCTATAGGACTCCAGTAGAATTTTCTTCCTGCATTTATAGAACTACCACCTTCATCAGCAGTGTCCTGATTAGCTGCTACTATGTTAATGCTCTGATTATTCCATACTCTTATCTTTTTACCATATGTAACTCTTGAATTATTAAGTGGTGAATCTGTGAATATTATATTGTCAAAATACCTGCCCTTCGTACCATTTTTTATAAGTGAGACGTTCATTGTATAATTTTTTCCATATGTTGATACATCACTTAAAGCTGTACTACCAGAGCCTATACCTGTTCTGAATTCAAGATATGATAACGAAGTCCATGTATCATATGCAGCTTTTATTGAATATCCTGACATCATTCCTATACCTACAAACACAGCAAATAACATCATAACTGCTATTGTCCTTTTTACAGGACCATCTCTTTTGTTTTTAACTTTTGAATAATTATCAACTGGATTTATTTTATCCATTTCATTACTACTCATAAAATTCTCCTTAAATATTCTTCTTTTTTATTTCAATGCACTAATTTTGCAATTATTACTAATGTATTAAAGTGATAAAAAAGGAATGCAGTATATCAACATATAAATTTTTTATATTGTCATTACATTCCTAGAATTTATTAAAGCAACTTTTTGTTTCTATAAAGCAATCAAACACAAATACAAAAATCACAAAATATTATAATTTATTTTTTAATCTTAAATCCAGCCTGGGTACATATTTATATTCCCTGGATAATCAGCTAAATTAATTTCTCTAAAAAAATAAGAGTATAAATCTTCTGTTATATATGAAGGCTTATCTATTAAATACCAACCCACCACAAATTTATCTGGGTCTCCACTTTCAGGAAAATATTTTAATCCATCATTATGAGCCTGCTCATCTGTATATGTTGTTTCATTTACAGGAGTTCCATCTTCATAAGCTAAATATGTAACAGAGTCCTGAAAATATATTCCACCATTAAAATCATGGAAATATATATACTTAGTTTCCATATGTGTTGCTCTTTCCGTAGGCTTTTCTGTCTCAGGTTCAGTTGGCTTTTCAGCAGGTGTTTCTACTGGCTCTGTACTTGGTTCAGGTGTAGGTTCTGGTTCAGGTGTTGAAGCTGGTGTGTCAGCTGGCTGTACTGGTGTGTCATTCTTTGGTTCTTCCGGTGTAGTGTTGTCAGTAGATGTATCGCTGTTTTCTGTACTTCCACCATTATTATCTGAACCACCATTATCTGCATTTTCAACACTTCCAGTATTGCTGTCTGCATTTCCAGTATTATCAGCATTACCAGTTTCGTTACTGCCTGTACTA
>JBNMGS010000208.1:0-4246 GCA_050872365.1 Lachnospira sp. | reverse complement strand
GGTTTAATCATAACAAGCTCATCATGCTCTATACTCTTCCTGTTCTACTGACATGCTTTAGTCAAGTGTGCCTATATCATTCTTAAGGACTGCAAGTCCTAACAAAAGTAAAAACATAGGAATCCAGTCTCAACTGTTCATAATCATCATCTGCATCCTGTTTTCAACATTGGCATAGCTTGTATCAGGATCAAGATCCAGTGGAAGAATTGTTACATCCGGATAGTCTTCTTTTATTCTTTTTATAACGCCTCTTCCACATATGTGGTTAGGAAGGCATCCAAATGGCTGAAGAATAATAAATGATTTCACTCCTTCTTCAGCATAATGTACTATCTCTGCTGCCATGAGCCAGCCTTCTCCACAGCTTAATGTCTCTGGAATGATATTTCTTACTCCTTCATACATATCTCTAGGTCTTAACGCCTTTTTATATAATGGATGAAGCACTGCTATCTTTTCAAGACTCTTCTGCACATGGTCAAACAGCCAGTCAACTGCAAACGGATATGGGAATATATTTGCATTATAATCCTTAATCTCAACCATAGATGCAAGAAAATCCTTTCTTAACTGGTCTGTTATTCTTGGAAATATAGTTTCCATTCCATTAGCTTCCATATATCTTTCAATATTAAAATTAGAACCGGAATGATATGTAACAAGAAGCTCACCTGTTATAAATACCTTTGGTTTTAAATGACTTCTGTCATATGGAACCGCCGCCATATCCTTCATACATTGTTCAAATACTTTTCTGGCATTGCCAATACCTTTCTTTATTCCATCAGCCAGCATTTCAACACAATGATTGTATACTTTATCAGTCTCGCCCTTATTAATCTCATAAGGTCTTGTCTTCCTGCATACATCAGTAAGCATATCCAGCATCATAAATGTCCACACGGCCTCAAGAACCGCACTGACTCCAAGCAGAAATACACCTGGATGATTTCTTTTCGTATCATTAACATCAGTTGTAAGAATAGGAACATCCTTAAAACCGGCTGCATCAAGTCCCTTTCTTAGAAGTCCTGCATAATGTGACATACGGCAGTCACACTGGAACTTAACCATACCGACTGCAACCTCATCATGCTTATAGTTTCCTCTCTTAAGCTCTGCTATAAGTTCACCTATAACCATCTGGGCCGGAAAACATATATCATTATGTACATACTTTTTACCAAGCTTTATTTCTTCTGTTGAACCAATCGGTATTCTCTTAACCTTAAAGTTTTCCTTTTCAAATATGCCCTCAAGTATTTTTGACACTTCTACTGATATATTAGGTATAAGTATTGTTCTTATCTTTTTATCTTTCTTATAAAACTTAGCTGGACTTGGCTCAGGAAGCGGTTCGTATTCGTGTCTTTTTATAAACTGTTCGTCTGTAATACTTCTTCGTATTTCTACTGAACGTATAAATGACTGTATTCGTATTCCAAGTGCTCCAGATGCATCACTCTCATCAACCTTAAGAATAAGTGGTGGTTTATGCCCACTCTCATTCATTATTCTTATGATTTCATCTGAAAGAATAGCATCATGTCCACATCCAAAGCTTACTATCTGCACGTATTCAAGCTCGGGTGTCTTGGCCGCAACCATAGCTGCTGCAAGCATACGTGTATGAAAGTTATTGGTAATCTCTGCTCTTGTATTAGATAATACCTGCTCATTAAGACTGCTTAAACCATCTACAGGTACAACTGATATTCCCTTTTTAATAAGCATATGTGATATATTCTTGCTGACAAACGGATCTGTATGATATGGTCTTCCTGCAAGCACTACAACAAATTTTTTATGTTTTCGTGCATCTATTATAGCTTTATCAGATAGCTTTACAAGAGTATCCTTAAACTCATCTCTTGCTGCTTTAGCCTGTTTATAGGCCTCCTCTGCCTCATTTTTAGTAACACCAAGCTCATCTGTCGCATACTTAAGTATCTGGTGTCTCCTGTCTTTTACTGAAAACCAGTGGAATATAGGTGTATCAAACTTAACATGATATCTTTCCTCTGGATTCTGTGAATTCCTTACAACCATAGGATAACCCATAACTACTGAACATACATATGGACTTAACTTAACTGTACCCTCAGGTGGCATATGCATAACATATGGCATAAATATCCTGTCAACTTTCTGATTAACAAGATCCTCTATATGTCCATGTACAAGCTTTGCAGGAAAACATATTGTATCAGATGCAACATACTTAAGCCCATTCTCATACATTTTTCTGTTACTTTTATGTGATATTTTCACATTATATCCGAGTGCTTTAAAAAATGTAGTCCAGAAAGGCATACTATCCCAGAATTCAAGTACTCTTGGAATACCAATTGTTATATTTTTTATAGTCGAAACCTTTGTGTAATCATAAGCCTTAAATAACATCTGTTCCCTAACTGCAAACACATCCACCGGCTTATAAACATCTTCAGTTTCGCTTGTTGCTGCTGTTTCCTGACTTACTTTATTATCTGTATTGTAACCTGATTCTGTTTTAGTATTATCAGCCGCACCGGCTTTATCTAACAACAGACCATTTTCGCATCTGTTACCTGTAACCCATGTTCCCCCATCTGGAAAATGCATTATATTACGCATACAATGATTACCACAATGTTCACATCTTACCCCGGATTCGGTTGTATATTCAAAACTGCTTACAGCCTCAAAGCCTATAAATGATGTTTTCACGCCATCAGCATAACCATGTTCTTTTATATACTGTTTTACTGCTAAAGCTGCACCTGCTGCACCCATCTCTCCGGGATATGGAGCAAGTGTTACATTCATTCCAAGATATTCTTCAATAGCACGTAAAACTGCCCTGTTTCTGAATGTCCCACCCTGCACTACAACTTTATCACCAAGTTCTGATGTATTAGCTATTCTTACAACCTTTGTAAATACATTCTCTATAATTGAACGACACAGACCTGCCATGATATCATCCGGCTGCTTGCCATCTCTTTGTTCGTTAATAATAGTACTGTTCATAAACACAGTACATCTGCTGCCAAGATGAGCAGGACTCTTAGACGAAAATGCTTTATCTGCTATATCAGAAACATCTATCCCAAGATTAACAGCAAAGTTCTCAAGAAATGAGCCACATCCTGAAGAACATGCTTCATTGAGCATAATATTAGTTATAACACCATCATTAAGCCATATGGCCTTCATATCCCGTCCGCCTATATCCAGTATAAATGTTGTTTCCGGATAATATTTCTGGCATCCAATAGTATGGGCTACTGTTTCTACTGTATGATAATCAGCACGTAGAGCTTTCGCAAGAAGATGCTCACCATAACCTGTTGTTCCTAGTCCAAGACAATTTAGTGTAATCCCCTGTTTCTTATACTTATCATATATCTGGACTATTCCCTGCTTAACTACCTTAAGCGGATCTCCATGGTTATTGGCATAGAATCTGTCTATCACCTGCTCGTTCTCATCCATCAGCACAAACTTTGATGTTGTACTTCCAGAATCTATACCAAGATATACGTTAAGCTTTCCATTTTTAATTTCTGACTTGTCAGGAATGCACACATCATACAATTCTTTATCATGTCTTTCATTGAACTTCTCCAGTTCTTCTTTTGTCTTAAAAAAAGGAACGCTTATCTTTTTATCCTCAATGTAATCTGACGAATCATATGTCTTAAGTCTGTCAAGAAGTTCATCCAATGTGACATATCCAGCTTTATCTGCAAATATATTATCTATAGCCACAGCTGTTCCATATGCAACTATCGTTTCTGCATGTTCTGGCACAATTATATCTTCTTTCTTAAGTCCAAGTCTGTCTGCAAACACTTTAATAAGCGTAGGATTAAAAGTAAGAGGTCCGCCCTCAAATATTATAGGCGGTTTAAGCTCAAGTCCCTGTGAAAGGCCACCTATAGTCTGTTTAGCAATCGCATGGAATGTTGACAGCGCTATATCGTTTCTATCTGCTCCCTGTATAAGAAGCGGCTGTATATCTGTCTTGGCAAAAACACCACATCTTCCTGATATGTCATATACTGTACTGCCCCTGGATGCCATACCCTCAAACTTATCTGTAGGAATACCAAGAAGTGATGCTATCTCGTCTATAAATGCACCTGTACCACCTGCACAGCTTCCATTCATTCTCATATCTGATGTCTGTAATCTGTCTGTAGTTTTATCATAATAAAAGAATATAACTTTAGCATCCTGACCACCAAGTTCTATGGCT
>JBNMGS010000207.1:0-4269 GCA_050872365.1 Lachnospira sp. | reverse complement strand
GCGTAAGGCCATCCATATGTTTTATTATAGATTCCAAGTGCTTCTTCTCTTGTTATAACAAGTTCATTCATACGGTAAAAATCTTTTATATCATCTACGTCAAAGGAAAGAATATCTGTACCTATAAAACCGACTTCATTTTTGGTTATAAGATTGATGATTTTATGATTTACTATAGACTGTACGATAAATATAAAGCTGATACCAAGTGCATTTTTAATACAGTTTGCTGTAAAAAGCCTATCAAGTATATCATTTTGAATTTTATCAAAATTATCTATAATAATAACATATTCTGATTCTTTTGATGGAAATATATCAAGAATATAAGTGATTTTTCTTATGTCTTCATCGGTATATGGAAAACCGGCAGATAATAATTGCTGCGAATATGTAGCATCTATTACTTTTAACGATGTACATAAACGTTTCCAGAATATATCAGGGGTTGTATCTGCATCAACCCATAAAACTGTCCGTCGTGAATGATTTTTAAAGTATGTTGAACATACAAGAGTTTTTCCATATCCTGTTGGAGCACATATATAATTATACCTTTTGTATTCAAGCTCACTTAAGCCATCTTTTAGTTTTTTAGAGATGTAGGCTCTGTTAAGGTGCTTTAAATGTGCCATTCTTTTCTCCATTTCTATAAACCGGAAAGCATCCGGTTTTATCATCAGTTTTAATTCCAGTCAACATTTCCTGCTTCGATCTTTTTATCTCTTAGCATAAGATCTTTAACACCTTCTGCTGGGGCTTTTCCCTCAAATAAAACAAGATTAACCTGTTCGACTATTGGCATTTCAACATTATATTTTCTTGCAAGTTCAAGAGCGGCCTTGGCAGCATAGACACCTTCAACGACCATTTGGACTTCATCCATGGCTTCTTTCATAGAGTGGCCTTTACCAATAAGTATACCGGCTCTTCTGTTACGACTATGCATACTTGCACATGTTACAATCAGATCACCTATACCTGATAATCCGGCAAATGTTTTAATATCAGCTCCCATTGCATATCCTAGACGTGATATCTCAGCTATACCTCTTGTTATAAGAGCTGCTTTAGTATTATCTCCATATCCAAGTCCATCGGCAACGCCAGCTGCAAGTGCAATAACATTCTTTAAAGCACCACCAATACATATGCCTAAAACATCAGGACTTATATATACACGAAAAACATTACTCATGAAGATATTCTGAAGGTATTCTGCATCAGCTTTCTTAGCAGTTCCTATAACACATGTTGTAGGAATACCTCTTCCAACCTCTTCTGCATGGCTTGGACCAGAAAGCACCGCTATGGTTGCCTGTGGAATTTCTTCTTTGGTTACTTCACACAAGGTTTTTAATGTATGCTCTTCTATTCCTTTACCAACATTAACTATGTACTGACCTTCTTTAACAAAAGGAGCTATAATCTTAGCCGTAGATCTTGTATAAGGAGATGCAACAGCAAGAATAAGTACATCACTGTTTTTTACAACATATTCAGTATCTGCATTGAATTTGATATGTTCTGGAAATATTACACCGGGAAGACATTTTTTATTTTCACGTGTTTCATCAAGCTCTTTAATTTCATCTGGAAATACAGACCATACTGTAACGTCATGTCCATTATTATTAAGCAGCATAGCAAGGCCTAACCCCCAGCTTCCTGCTCCAAGTATACCAATTTTTACCATTAAATCCTCATTTCTGGCAACATACAGGCACACAGTCAATACATATTGTATATATAACAGACCGTTAACTGGTTATGTGACCCGGTTAATGGTCTGGACTGTACTTGATATCGCCTATAACAATCAAACTATTTATAAAAATTATCCATAAGATTATTTATAAAACTATTAATTAATATTATTGTGATTATATTGATGATGTTGGGGTCACAAGGTTATTCATCCACCTATGAGCAAGCTCATGTGGGTTTAGACCTTGTGACCCTGGTATCATTATATTTATTTAAGTATATTGTCATATGAGGGTCAAAAGGTATTTTCCCCTCATTTATGATTAATGCTCTGCTTTTTTTTCGCCTATCTTTCGTTCAGTACCATTAAGCAGTCTTTTTATATTGCCATGATGTCTGCCAACACCAAGAATAACAAATAATAAAACAACAATAACAGCTTCAGGAAACTCTCCATTGTTAAGTGGAAGCCATCCAAGCAGTCCCCATATAACAAATTCAACAAAAAATCCTATAATACCTATGATAGAACCGAGAGATACATATCTTGAAAGCTTTGTTACGATACCAAATGTAAGTGCTCCGAATACAGTAAACATAAAACAGTACTTTGGAAATAATATAAGACTTATAACCATACCTGATGTAGCTGCTATTCCTTTACCGCCCTTAAAGCCAAGGTAAAATGGAAAGTTATGTCCAAGTACTACTCCGAATCCACCATAAAGAATGAGAAGCATTTCGGAGATACCAGAATTATTACCATATATAAAATGTATGATAATAGCAACAAGACATGATTTGAATGCATCCATGAAATATGTCAGTAAACCAGCCTTTTTGCCAAGTGTACGCATAGTATTAGTTGTTCCTGCATTGCCACTTCCATAATCTCTTATATCAATGAGGTTAAACTTGCCTATCCAGAAACCTGTCTGAATAATGGCACCAATAAAATATCCTAATATAAGACATATAACTCTGTTAAGCATTATTCTTTCTCCTTACGTTCTCTGTTAATGAATCTTATTGAAGTACCTCTGAATCCGAATGATTCACGGATTCTGTTTTCAATATATCTTGTATATGAGAAATGAGTCAGTTCTTTGTCATTTACAAACATAACGAATGTAGGTGGCTTAACTGATACCTGAGTCATGTAATAGATTCTTAAACGTTTACCCTTATCTGATGGTGGCTGCTTCATAGCAACGGCCTCTGTAAGAATTTCATTTAATACACCTGTAGGTATACGCATAGTCTGACTGTCAATAATTGTATCAATCAGTTCATATATTTTACCAATTCGCTGTCCTGTAAGAGCAGATATAAATATAATCTCTGCATATGACATAAACGACAGAGTGTCTTTTATTTTGCTTGTAAATTCGTATATAGTTTTATCATTTTTTTCTACAGTATCCCACTTATTGACAGCTATGATGATTCCTTTTCCTCTTTCATGGGCTATGCCTGCAATCTTTGCATCCTGTTCAGTTACACCTTCTGTTGCATCTATAACAAGTATGGCAATATCACATCTTTCAACAGCGGCAACAGTACGTATGATACTATATCTTTCAAGGTCTTCTTTAATCTTGTTCTTACGTCTAAGACCTGCTGTATCAATAAATACATATTCCTTTTTATTATAGGTTATAGTTGTATCTATTGCGTCTCTTGTTGTACCTGCGATATCAGACACAATAACTCTGTTTTTACCCATAAGCTTATTAATGATAGATGACTTACCAACGTTAGGTTTACCTATAATAGCAACCTTTGGTCTTTCATCTTCCTCTTCTTCTGCCGAATCTTCTGGAAAATGTTCTATAACTGCATCAAGCATATCACCCAGACCAAGCTTCGAAGCTGCAGAGATAGGATGTGGATCACCTATACCAAGATTATAGAATTCATATACATCAGGCATAAGCTTATCAAAATTATCTACTTTATTAACAGCAAGTATAACTGGTTTTCTAGAACGTCTGAGCATATCAGCTACCTTTGCATCTGAATCAACAAGTCCCTGCTTGACATCTGTAAGGAATATGATTACATCTGCTGTCTCAATAGCTATTTCAGCCTGTTCCCTCATCTGTGCAAGAATAATATCACTTGTGTCAGGTTCAATACCACCTGTATCAATAAGTGTGAATGATTTATCAAGCCATGTTACGTCAGCATATATTCTGTCCCTTGTAACACCCGGTGTATCTTTTACAATAGAAATCTGCTGACCGGCAAGGTCGTTAAATAATGTTGACTTACCAACATTCGGACGACCAACTACAGCAACTATTGGTTTACTCATATATTCGCCTCCATATAAAAAATCCCAATTTATGAAAAATTAACATACATAATCTAAAATATAATAACAGTTTAATTGCTTTTTGTAAAGCGCTATGCTATCATACGAAATATTGAAAATGCGTGTTTTTTACAAATGCATTGAGAGAAATAATTTTAGCACTTTATGGGAGGTTTTTCGTGTTTAATAATCGACTCACTAAAAGAATTGCGGCCGCTGTTATGTCAATGGTTATGGTTTTAATG
>JBNMGS010000206.1:0-4276 GCA_050872365.1 Lachnospira sp. | reverse complement strand
GGCAAGCACACCGATCAGAACCTTTGCCAAAGCCAGCACGACATTGACTACAATTCCAAGTCCCGATGTTACCGTGATAATATCCTCTCTGTTCTCCGGATCCTGCCGGAAGATTTTATATATAATATTCATCATTTTCTTAACCGGAAATCAGATTAAGAAAATCATTGCACCTTACCGGTCTGCTATAATAATACCCCTGTATATAGTCTGCTCCAAGCTCTTTTATCTTGTCCAATTCTTCCTTAGTTTCAACACCTTCAGCACATATCTTAACTCCCATTTCATGTGCCATCTTAATTATGAAACCAACAAGTATGCTATTGTTGCTATTATTATTAATATTTGTCACAAATGATCTGTCAACCTTCAATATTCCAAACATCTTATCCTTCATATATTCAAAATTAGAATAACCCGTTCCAAAATCATCTATTGCCAGTGAAAAATCATTCTGGATAAAGCCATTAAGTACTCTCTTTACTGCAATATTAGAATCCATCTGGATACTCTCAGTTATCTCTAGCACATAATGCTTATTAGGAGCAGTATATTTTGATATATTATCAAGAACATCTTTCATGACATCACTTTTAGCTATCTGTACAAACGATAAATTAATATGCATGACAAAATCAGGTATTATGCTGATACATCTATTGCAAAAACCTGCTGCTGTATCTATAATCCATCTTCCCAAAGGTATTATCAACGAACTTTCTTCAAGCAAAGGAATAAACTCAACCGGAGACATAAAACCATATTTATCACTATTCCATCTAAGAAGCGACTCAGCACCTATTATTTTACCTGTAGCTGCATCAACTATAGGCTGAAAAAATAATTCAAACCCTTTATAATTATCATTAACACATTTTCTTAGCTCATCCTGAATCTGAAGCTTCTTTAAATAACTTTCATATTCATTCTGATTGTAAAACTCAAATCTGTTTTTTCCGTTAAGTTTGGCAGAGTGCAATGTGAATCTCATCTTTTTTGATAAATCTTTAAACGAATCCACCTGGGAATCAAAGACACATGCCCCTGCTGATATATTAAAAAACACATCATAGCCTCTCTCATCTATCGAGTTGTCTATGCAGACTCTTATTCGTTTATAGAGCTGTCTTGCGTTTTCAGCTATATCACCACTGACATCAAGTGTTAACAGTGCATACTCATCACCCTTCATGCGATATACCTTAAATGACTCCTTTAAGGCTTCTTTTAAAAGTACATCGGAAAGTATTGATAACACCTCATCTCCTGCCTGTGAACCATATTTTTCATTTATTTCCTTAAAATTATCTATACCGATAAGCATACCATATCCTGTATGGATTTCGTTTTTTATAACAGAATTATATTCCTCTTCAAAAACAGACTCTGTATACAACCCTGTAACATTATCATATCTGTTTTTTTTGCCTATTTCTGCCACACGGCCTATCATATAGTTGATACCGTTTTTTCTTACAAGCACACCCCGGCAGCTTATCCATACATATCCGTTTTTTCTTGTTTTCCAACGGTATTCCATATCATGTTTTTTAATAATGCCATTCTGAAGATCGCTTATATTATTAAACACTGCCTCTTAATCATCCGGGTATATAACATCCTTTAATGTCATACCTGCATTATCAAACTCTTTATTTTTCAGTGCAAATGTATCTGTAACCCTTTTGCTGTATATAGCATGGTCATTGCTCAGATCATATATATATATATAATCGTCCGTACATTCATCTATAAACGACAGAAAATTCTTCCAGTCTTCTATATTCGCATCAAACTGTTCCATACTTATTCTCCCATTCTGTATAAACACCCCATATTAAACATAAATAATACATTTGCACTCATCATCTATGCTATTTTCTTACCTGACCATTGCCATATATTATATATTTACCTGTTGTTAATGCTTCAAGTCCCATAGGTCCCCTTGCATGTATCTTCTGTGTACTTATTCCTATTTCAGCTCCGAAGCCAAACTCAAAGCCATCAGTAAACCTTGTTGATGCATTAACATATACGCAGGCAGCATCTATCTCATTAAGGAACTTCTGTGCATTCGCATAATCTTTTGTAATTATTGACTCAGAATGTCCTGTATTATAAGTATTAATATGTTTAATTGCTTCATCTATATTATCCACAACCTTTAATGAGATAATATAATCAAGATATTCACGTCCCCAGTCTTCATCTGTTGCTGCTACTATTCTATCATCAATGCTCTGTGCTGTTTCATCGCCACGCACCTCAACATCTTTCGTTTTAAGTCTGTCAACTATTACAGGAATAGCTTCTTTGGCAATATTACGGTTAATAACCAGCGATTCACAGGCATTACATACACCAATTCTCTGTGTCTTGGCGTTATATATAATATCTGCTGCCATATTAATATCTGCATTCTCATCTACATATATATGACAATTTCCTGTTCCTGTTTCGATAACCGGCACTGTGCTGTTATTAACAACATTTTTAATAAGTCCGGCACCTCCTCTTGGAATAATAACATCAACATATTCATTCATATGCATGAGTTCATCAACATACTTCCTGTCAGTATCTGTTATATAAGATATGACGTCCGGATTAATGCCCTCTTTTTTTAATACATCTGTTATAACATTAACTATTGCTATATTAGAATTAACAGAATCACTTCCGCCTCTTAATATACATGCGTTAGCTGACTTGAAACATAATCCAAATGCATCTGCCGTAACATTAGGTCTTGATTCATAGATTATTGCAACAACTCCCAAAGGAACCGTTTTTCTTCCAATCACAAGTCCATTAGGTCTTGTTTTCATAGACTTAACTTCCCCAATAGGATCCTCAAGTCCTACAAGTACTCTTAACCCATCTGCCATTCCTTCTATTCTTGCATCTGTTAACAGAAGCCTGTCAAGAAGTGCAGTACTCATGCCATTCTTTCTTGCATTAACAACATCAGTTTCATTTGCCTCTTTTATATAATCAGCACTTTTTACAAGTGCATCTGCAACTTTATTAAGTACATCGTTTCTCTTTGTTATACCAATCTTAGCAAGTTCCTTTGATGCTGCTTTTGCATCTTTGCCCATTATATTTAAATCTTTCATATTAACCCTCATTTCTGCTCACGTTTTTTTCGCATATCGAGTTTGTGTCGAGTGTGCACAGACACAAATCTCGTGTGTAAAAAACTAATTTCAACCTCATTTATAATCAATATTGCAACGAGATAATCTATTCAATTATTATTAAGTGATTAATCATTCAAACAATAACTTTATATGGATAATGCACGAATTATACGTTTATCCGTAATTATTTTATCCGGTTTTATATCAAACTGCTCTGCTTCAATATGCTCAACCACCTGATAGTCAAAACATATTGCAATCTTATCAAAACAGGACATATGCTGCTGCAGATATCTGTCATAAAAGCCACCACCATATCCTATTCTGTTCATCTGTGTATCAAAAGCAACTCCCGGCATAACAATCAAACCACCACTTATAATTTCATAGTCATTGCTCACCGGTTCCATAATGCCCATATAACCAGGTGCAAGATCTTTATAACCATTTATTCTTACAAACTCCATATATTTTGTATTATTATTTTTAAACACTTTAGGCACATATACCTTTTTTTTATGTGTAATACTATGCTTTATAAGTCTGTCTGTTCTGACCTCCTGGTTATAGCTTACATAAACAAGTATATTTTCATTATCCATATATTCTTTAGTCTGTATAAGCTTATCAGTTATTGTATCACTAAGTGCTGCTATCTGCTCATATGTCATTGTTTTTTTTATATCAGTTATATACTTTCTTATCTCACTTTTTGTCAGCATTATTCTTCATCTTTTCATCATGTCTTTTCTTAACATCAATAATAGAGCCATCAGGATTCTTAATCTTAATAGTATCAAGAGTTCCTCTTAGATTATTTCTGAATGCTTCAACATATTCTTTCCTTAATCTTATCTGTTCTTTAGCTTCCTCAGGTGTCAACCCCTCTGCCTTTGATTTGTGATAAAGCTCATTAATTCTGTTGATTGTTTCCTGTGTTACCATATTCACCATCCTTAATTACATTGTAAATACCAATAAATCATCCCCATTTATAATGCATGTTTTAAACTCTGCCTTTTTTTTCAGCAGCGCATGTTGTATGTCTGGAAATCTATATGCCTCTATATATTCCGAGCCCTTACTTATAAAAGGAATAGCATGTTTTATTCTCGTTACCCGTATTATGT
>JBNMGS010000205.1:0-4313 GCA_050872365.1 Lachnospira sp. | reverse complement strand
GAAATGAGGTGTTTTTATGTCAGGTATAGCATTAATAATCGTGTTTGTGCTGGCAATCATCGTAATGATAGTTGCGATATCCAAGTTTAAGGTTCATCCATTCCTTGCAATCATGGGTGTATCACTTATTCTTGCTATGATAGCAGGTATTCCATTCGTTGATACAGTAAAACCGGACGGAACAAAAGTATCTGGTATTCCTACAGTAATAGGTGCCGGATTCTCAGGAACTTTCAGTAGTATTGGTATAGTTATTATACTTGGTGCATTGATCGGATCGGTTCTTGAAAAGACAGGAGCAGCACTTAAGCTTGCAGATATGGTAATCAGGGTAGTAGGTAAGAAGAGACCTGAGCTTGCTATTGAGCTTATGGGCTGGGTAGTTTCAATCCCTGTATTCTGTGATAGTGGTTTCGTTATCCTGAATCCTATCAGAAAAGCGCTTGTTAAGAGAACGGCAGTATCGAGCGTGGCAATGACTGTAGCTCTTTCAGCAGGACTTTATATTTCACATGTATTTATTCCACCAACACCTGGACCAATAGCAGCAGCTAATACACTGGGTGTCGGAGATAACCTTCTACTTGTTATGGGACTTGGTGTTGTATGTTCTATATTCCCTCTTATAGCAGGTCTTATATATGCAAAGTACATAGGTAAGAAGGTTAAAAGTGCAGATGAGGCAACAGATAGTTCAGAAGTAACTAAGACATATGAAGAGTTAGTTGCAGAGTATGGAAAGCTGCCTAACGGATTCAATGCTCTTGCACCAATACTTGTTCCTATCATACTTATGGCACTTGGTTCAATCTCTTCTATGGCAGGCTGGACAGGTGCACTTGATGTAGCATGCCAGTTCTTAGGAAAGCCTATTATAGCTTTAGCTGTTGGTACAATATTTGCGGTAATACAGCTTGCAACAGCTAACAAGATGTCTGACTTCTATGATATAACTAATGAAACATTAAAGACAGTTGGACCAATCCTTTTCGTAACTGCAGCCGGTGGTGTTTTAGGTAAGGTTATATCATCAACATCTATGGTTACATTTATTACACAGCATGCAGAAGTACTCTCAGCAGTAGGAATATTCTTCCCATTCCTTCTTGCAGCTATATTAAAGACAGCACAGGGTTCTTCTACAGTTGCTATCACAACAACAGCAGGTATCATAGCACCACTTCTAGGTGCACTTGGTCTTGCATCACCAGTAAAGACAGTTCTTTGTGTAATGGCTACCGGTGCTGGTGCCATGACAGTATCACATGCTAACGATTCTTACTTCTGGGTAGTTACTAACTTTGGTGACATGACTCCTGATCAGGGATATAAAACACAGACAGTATGTACATTGATAATGGGTATTGCTTCAATGGTTGAAATATTCATACTTTCATTAATATTATGATGTAGGTGTCAAAAGTAAAAAAGTCCTCATTTACAGAAAAACTTTTTTAAATGTGACACACGAACACCGAAAGTGAAATAAAATGTTGTTAATAAGACATTTTAATTAAACTGTGGCGGCTATACTGATAAGTGCATTCTGGACTTGTTGGTATGGCCGTTTTGTTATTGGATGATTAAAATATGGAGAATATCTATGAAAAAACAGATTGGTATATGATTTTTCATATGTGAGATTTATGTTATGCGCACATGACACAAAGTCAATATGGAAAAAGTGTGCGAAGAAATGAGGAGTTATCCTGGTGCACAAGTGAGCAGTGAAATTTATTTTTGACATTTTTTATCAAATGAAAAAAAGGAGAATTTTATATGACAATAGGCTTTATAGGATTAGGAATAATGGGAAAGCCGATGGCAAAGAATCTATGTAAGGCGGGTTATGCCCTGATAGTTAATGATCATCATAAAGAAAATATAGATGAACTTGTACAGGCAGGCGCAAAAAGTGGAACACTTAAGGAAATAGCCTTGAATAGTGATGTCGTTATCACAATGCTTCCAAACAGTCCACAGGTAAAGGAGGTAATGCTTGGTGATGATGGAGTCGCTTCTTGTATGAAAAAAGGTTCATGTTTTATAGATATGAGCTCGATTAACCCCGTTGATAGTAAGTATATTGGTAGTGTATTAAAAGAAAGAGGTATTGATATGCTTGATGCTCCTGTTTCAGGAGGAGAGCCAAAGGCTATAGATGGAACTGTTGCATTTATGGTTGGTGGAGATGAGCAGATATTTGATAAATACAAGCCATTACTTATGGAAATGGGTTCATCTGTTACAAGATGTGGTGAGCTTGGGGCAGGTAACACTACAAAGCTTGCTAATCAGATAATAGTTGCATGTAATATCCAGGCTGTTTCAGAAGCTTTTATGTTAGCTAAAAAGGCGGGCGTTGATCCTGAAAGTGTATTTGAAGCTATAAAGGGCGGACTTGCAGGTTCAACGGTTATGAATGCCAAAGTACCTATGATGATAGAAGATGATGTAAAACCGGGATTCAGAATTGATCTTCATATAAAGGATCTCAATAACGCATTGGAATGTGCGCACAGTGTTGGTGCTTACGTGCCAATGACAGCACAGATACAGGAGATAATGCAGTATCTTCATAATAATGGTGATGGCAGTAGTGACCATAGTGCAGTTATTCATTATTATGAAAAGCTGTCAGATACAAAATTGAAGTAAAAACTATAAAAGTAAAATATGAAAATGTGAAGTATAAAATAGTTTGCAGAAGGACTATGACACAATAGAAATAAAGACTTTGGAGAGGGTCTAAAAAAACTACTACTATATAATACAAGGAGATTTGCCATGAATAGTGAGTTAAGAAATATAGCAGACAATATAATAGATGCAGCCATAAAAGCTGTACTTCCAGATGCAGCGGTTAAAAGGGCACTTGAAGGAAAAGAATTCAAAGGAAAAGTTATTCTGGTGTCAGCTGGAAAAGCTGCATGGCAGATGGCAAAGGCTGCAAGTGATTATCTTGGGGACAGAATAGATAAAGGTGTTGTTATAACAAAATACGAACATGTTAAAGGTCCTATTAATAAGATTGAATGTTTTGAAGCAGGTCATCCTGTACCTGATGAGAATTCATTTAAGGCAACACAGGCAGCTATAGATCTGGTTACAGGACTTTCAAGTGATGATACAGTACTGTTTCTATTATCTGGCGGTGGAAGTGCTTTGTTTGAAAAACCAAAGATATCTGGAGAGGAATTACAGGATATAACAAACCAGCTTCTTGCTTGTGGTGCAGATATAGTCGAGATTAATACGATAAGAAAACGTCTGTCAGAGGTAAAAGGAGGTCGTTTTGCAAAGCTGTGTGAACCAGCCCATGTTTTCTCAATAGTGTTATCAGACATACTTGGTGATCCTCTTGATATGATAGCATCAGGACCTGCATGCCCGGATTCATCAACATGTGAGAATGCAAGACATATAGTAGCAAAGTACAACCTGAAGTTAGGTGAAGATGCAAAAAAACTTATAAATATAGAAACACCAAAAAAACTGGATAATGTTACCACACTTATCAATGGAAGTGTGCGTGAATTATGCCATGCAGTTGAAAATGAATGTATAAAGTATGGTTATGAACCGGTTATACTTACAGATCAGTTATGTTGTCAGGCAAAAGAGGCGGGAAGCTTTCTTGCATCAATAGCTAAAACTCATTATGCTTCTGGAAAGAAGCTGGCTTATGTTGCAGGTGGAGAGACAGTAGTTAATCTTACCGGACATGGCAAGGGAGGAAGAAACCAGGAGATAGCCTTATCAGCTGCCGCAGGAATAAAAGGCATGTCAAACGTAGCAGTGTTTAGTATAGGCAGCGACGGAACAGATGGTCCAACAGATGCAGCAGGCGGCTATAGCGATGGGGATACAGCCATGGTACTCAAAGAAAAGGGAATAGATATATTCGATGTGCTTAAAGAAAATGATGCCTACAATGCCTTAAAGGAAACAGATGGCCTTATAATAACGGGACCGACAGGTACGAATGTTAATGATGTGGCAGTGTTACTTATAGGGTGAAATTGTTGTTTAATTGAATTTCAGTTAATGATGAACGGACGACAAATATAAGCTACAGGCAGTCCTGCACACTATGTTCAATGCCAGAAGCTTTGATTGGATATTTCTAAGTCTTTCCATGTAAATTATTATAGCTGACGCTACCGCTCAGACGTGCCGTCCATGGCGCGGCTTCGCTGCTTCGTACGTCCATGTACGAAGCTAGCTGGTTGGCTAAGGGAAAGACTAAGAACTATCACAATCAAACTTCAAGTGCATTTCACATAGTATGCAGGACTGCCTGTAGCTTATAT
>JBNMGS010000204.1:0-4321 GCA_050872365.1 Lachnospira sp. | reverse complement strand
TGGCAATACACTGCCAGAAGATGAATATGAAAAGCGCGGAGAGAATATATGGGTTCACAAGAGTGCCAATGTGTTTCCATCAGCTTACATTGCTGGTCCTGCAATTATTGGCAAAGACGCAGAGGTAAGACACTGTGCATTTATCCGTGGAAAAGCTATTGTAGGTGAGGGTGCTGTTGTTGGCAACTCAACTGAGCTTAAAAATGTAATCCTTTTTAATAAGGTTCAGGTTCCTCATTATAATTATGTGGGTGATTCGATTCTTGGTTTTAAGGCTCATATGGGTGCAGGCTCTATAACTTCTAATGTTAAATCTGACAAGAAGCTTATAACTATTAAAGGACCAGACGGAAACATTGATACAGGTATCAAGAAGATAGGCGCTTTCCTTGGTGATAATGTTGAGGTTGGCTGCGGAAGCGTACTTAATCCTGGAACAATAGTAGGAAGAGAAAGCAATATATATCCACTATCAAGTGTAAGAGGATATGTTCCGGCACATTCTATATATAAAAAACAGGGGGAGGTTGTGCAAAAGCATTAATTAATAAATATTAAAATAATGTATTCACGACCTTTATTTTGTTTTCGATGTTTATTTTTTTTTGGGTGGGGAAAAAAGCTTTTTCTGCAAGTGAAAATGAATTTTGATACTTTTGATACTTGTATCATATTATTAAAAAAATAATAGATAAGTGAAAAATAAAAAAGATTAGGTAGAAAATACATTAAAAATGTAAACAAGACTTGAAAAAAATGTGATATATGATATTATGTTTAGGATTTATGTGAAAAATACGTGAACATTTCACAGAAACTATTTAACCAGATAACCAGAGACGTATGTATAGTTGTTTTCGATGACACAGATTATACGGCAACATAGATGCGATAACCATATATAAGTACGATTCTGTTTATTCAAAGGAAAAAGATAAGGATAGTGAGGTAAAAACATGAAAACATTCAAAGGAATTGGTGCTCAGCTTGTATTATCTTTTGTAGTAGCGATATGTGTGTCAATAATTCTTGTATCATTTGGCTCTATAAAGACAACAAGAACAGCTATTAATGGAAACACTAAGGTTACGAGTGAGCAGACACTCGCTGCTGCACAGGAAGGTTTTACAACATACTTAAAAACACTTTCACAGCCAGTAGACCTTCTTACACGTAAGAACGAGATAAAGCACCTTGAAGACAGAGGCGATCTTGATTCTAATGTAACTGCAATCAAGGATTCGCTTGTAGCATCTGTTAAGGTAACGAATGGAGCAGAACTTGCATTTTTTACTACCAATACAGGTCTTAGAGTAGATGGATGGACAGAGATTAATCCTGATACAGGCAAAGTATCTAATAAGGGTGGATTAACAACAGGAGTTAATGATACTAATCAGTCATGGTATAAAGAGTGTATAGGTTCTAAAGCAAGGAATTCTATATATTCAGTATTTTCAGATCCTTATAAGGATGCATCATCTGGAAAGACTATATTTACAGTATCACAGGAAATAAAATATTCAGATAACAGTAACTATGGTACAGTTGGTCTTAATATTGACTTTTCAGAGGTAGAAGATTATGTAAGGAATATAGGTCTTCTTAATACAGGATATGTTATTCTGGTTAATAAGGATGGAAAGATTCTTGTTAATAATGATAAGAATACATATATTGATGATGTCACAAAGCTTGAGTGCTGGAATACAGTAAAAGGACTTAGTGATGACCAGCTTGATACAACTTTTTCTTTTGATGAAAAAGTTAATGGCGAAAGCCTTCATATTGTAACTTCTAAGGATGCAGTTACAGGCTGGACACTTATGGGATTCATAAGCGAGTCTGAGACACAGTCTATTGTTAACAGCATCAGAAATACAACTGTTTTACTTGCAATAATAGGACTTATAGTAGGTGTTGTTATAGCTCTTATAACAGCAAGAGTATTCTCTAGTGAGCTTAAGAAGATTAACAATGCTATGGGCAAGATGGCAAATGGAGATCTTACACATAGAATTGATGTAAAGAAGAAGGATGAATTCGGTCAGGTTGAGAATAACTACAATGATATGGCAGACCAGATAGCAGGCCTTATTAAAGGTGTTGAAGAAAAGTCAGGCGTTCTTATAGATGCATCTAAGAAGATATCACAGGTAAGTGAATCAACAACTGAAACAGTTAATCAGGTATCAGAAGCTATACAGAGCGTATCTATAGGTGCATCAGGTCAGGCTGAAAGTACACAGAAGGCTACATCAGAGGTTGATCTTCTTGCCTCAAAGCTTCATGAGACTAAGGCATATGTAAGTGACATAAACGATATGTCTGTAGAAACAAAGACACTTAGTGATAAGGGTATCACAATAGTTGATGACCTTATTGAAAAAGGTGAAAAGTCTAAGGATAATTCAAGATTCTCTAAGAATGTAGTTAATGAGATGATTGAAAGTATAGAAAAGATTAACTTTATATCTGATGCTATAACAGAGATTACAGAACAGACTAACCTTTTATCTCTTAATGCAAGTATTGAAGCAGCAAGAGCTGGTGAGAGCGGCAGAGGCTTTGCGGTTGTAGCTGACGAGATCAGAAAGTTAGCTGAACAGTCACAGTCATCAACAGATGAGATTAAGCAGATTATTAAGGAAATTTCAGCTAAGTCTGTAGTTGCAGAAAAGACTATGGATGAAAGTGTTGAGATTATTGATGACCAGAATAAGTCAATCAATGCTGCAAAGGAACTTTTCGGACATATATCTGATGCTATTAATGCACTTAAGGAAGGTCTTGACAATATAGCTTCACTTAATGAACAGATGGATGCAAGCCGTGAGAATGTAGTTAAGAGTATGGAAGATGTTGCTTCTGTATCTACTGAAACAGCGGCAGCTTCAGAAGAAGTATCTGCCTCAGCAGAAGAGGTTAATGCTACTATGCATACACTTAACCAGTTCACAGTTGAGCTTGATGATATTGCTTCACATCTTACAGAGGCTATTGATAAGTTCGAGCTTTAATTACATTTTTTCATAATTTTTGATATTTTTTACACAATCATAATTGACTTAAGCATTGTGATGTGAGAAAATAACACAAGTGATAAAGGGATTCATCATTATGTATGGATCCCTTAACTAACGAAAGGAGTAATAAGATGATTTATACACAGGAAGTTGAAAACATGTGTCCAGTAGCACAGGGCGTTCATCATGGCGCAGCTCCAGTTCCTACAGAAGGAAAGTGGGTACAGAATAAGGAAGTTAAGAACATTTCAGGTTTTACACATGGTGTTGGCTGGTGTGCTCCTCAGCAGGGTGCATGTAAGTTAACATTAAACGTTAAGGAAGGTATCATTCAGGAAGCTTTAGTTGAAACAATCGGATGTTCAGGTATGACACATTCAGCAGCTATGGCAGCAGAAATCTTACCAGGCTTAACAGTTATGGAAGCTTTAAATACAGATTTAGTATGTGATGCTATCAATACAGCTATGAGAGAGTTATTCTTACAGATCGTATATGGTAGAACACAGAGCGCTTTCTCAGAAGGTGGTTTAGCAGTTGGTGCTGGTCTTGAAGATCTTGGTAAGGGACTTCGTTCACAGGTTGGTACTATGTATGGTACTCTTGCAAAGGGACCACGTTACTTAGAGATGGCAGAGGGATATGTAACAGGTATCGCTCTTGATAAGGATGATCAGATTATTGGTTATAAGTTCGTTAACCTTGGTAAGATGACAGACTTCATTAAGAAGGGTGATGATCCTAACACAGCATATGAGAAGGCAGCTGGACAGTATGGCCGTGTTGCTGATGCAGTTAAGATTATTGATCCTAGAACAGATGAAGAGGTTAAGTAAGGAGGACGAATATAATGGCATTATTTGAATCATATGAGAGAAGAATTGACCAGATCAACGCTGTACTTAACAGCTATGGTATCTCATCTATAGAAGAAGCTGAGAAGATCACTAAAGATGCTGGTTTAGACGTATATAACATGGTAAAGGGCATTCAGCCTATTTGCTTCGAGAACGCTTGTTGGGCTTATATCGTAGGTGCAGCTATCGCTATCAAGAAGGGTGCAAGAAAGGCTTCAGAAGCTGCTGCAGCTATCGGCGAAGGTCTTCAGGCATTCTGTATCCCAGGTTCAGTTGCTGACCAGAGAAAGGTTGGTCTTGGACATGGTAACCTTGGTAAGATGCTTCTTGAGGAAGATACAGAGTGTTTCGCTTTCTTAGCAGGTCACGAATCATTCGCTGCTGCTGAAGGTGCTATCGGTATCGCAGAAAAAGCAAACAAGGTTCGTAAGACTCCTC
>JBNMGS010000203.1:0-4335 GCA_050872365.1 Lachnospira sp. | reverse complement strand
CCGAAGTAAGGAAGCAATGTCTTTATAACGCTCTCGATTGTTGTTCCACCAACACGACAGCCTGTGAAAAGAATTGTTCCAACAGGTGGTGTTATTGTACCGATAGATAAGTTGAAGCAGAGTAAGATACCAAAGTGAATTGGATCCATACCAAGTGACTTACATATTGGTAAAAGAATTGGTGTGAAGATAAGGATTGCTGGTGTTACATCCATAAATGTACCAACTACAAGTAATAATACATTTATAAGAAGTAATATAAGGAACTTATTAGTTGTAAGACCAAGTATTGCCTTAGCTATCATATCTGGAATTCCTGTAAATGCCATAGCCCATGACATAATAGATGAAAGACCAATCATGAATGTGATAATACCTGTTGTCTTAGCTGCTTCAAGAACAATTCTTGGAATATCCTTAATCTTAAATGCTCTGTATATAAGTGATAATACTGTTGCATATACTACCGCAATAGCAGAACCTTCTGTTGCTGTGAAGATACCTCCAAGGATACCTCCGATTACGATTACGATAAGTAAAAGGCTTGGGATTGCCTGCCAAAATGTCTTAAGAGCAACCTTAAGAGGAACTCTTGATTCTGCCTGATAACCACGCTTCTTAGCCATAATACCTGCAAGTACCATAACAGCACCACCCCAGAGAATACCTGGAATATAACCTGCCATGAAAAGTGCTGCAATTGAAACACTACCTGCAACGCTTGAGTAAACAATCATTGTGTTACTAGGTGGGATAAGCATACCTACTGGAGCAGATGCTACGTTAACTGCTGTACTGTAGTTCTTATCATAACCTTCTTTTTCCTCAAGTGGTCCGATTGTACCACCCATAGCAGCAGCGGCTGCTGCACCTGAACCTGATATAGCTCCGAATAACATATTAGCTACTACGTTTGACTGTGCGAGCGCACCAGGCATACGTCCACTAATTACCTTTGCACAGTTTACAAGTCTCTGTGCGATACCACCATTGTTCATTATGTTACCTGCAAGAATGAAGAATGGAATTGCTATAAGTGAGAATGAATTAGATCCTGCAAATATTCTCTGTGCTGATGTTGCAAATGAAACATCTGCCGGAATCATACATATCATTGAAACTGCTGATGACATACCTATGGCTACACCGATTGGAGCACCGATAACAAGCAGTACTACCAGTATTGTAACCATTACTAAGGCTACCTGTAATGCTATACTCATGTTTACCTCCTATTCCGCTTCTTTCTTAAGCTCAAGACCGATATTATATATGCTGTAGAATATGATAATCACGCCGCATATTGGAATTATTGAATATATAATACCTGTTGGAATGTGTAAGATTGAATCATACTGTACAAAGTTCATCTGTGTAATCTTAAAGCCACCGAATACCATTACAAGTCCTGCAAATGCTATTGTTACACACTCAATTATTATGTTTATTGTTGTCTTTGCTTTTCCTTTAAGCTTATCTCTTAATACTGATATGTTAATATGTTCTCTCTGACCAAACATATAAGTTGCTGATATGATTATTAACCACACGAATGCATATCTGGTAAGAATCTCTGTCACGCTGCTTGGTGCAGAGAAGATATATCTGGCAATAACCTGGTAGGTTACCATAAGTACCATCATGATAAATATGAATACGCTTGCATACGAAGTTATCTTATCTAGTATATTCTTAACTGTCTTCATATAAGTACACCTCCTCATTAATCCTGATCACGTAGAGCTTCTACCTTATTATATATATCCTTTGTCATATCTGACTGATTAGCGATACTGTCAAGCAATGGCTGACATTTTTCCCTGAACTCGTTAGTATCTGGATATACAAAGATTGCTCCATGGGCTTCTGCTTCTTCCTTACCTTTTTCAACAGCATCCTTGAATGTGTCAAACTCATATTCTGTTGACTCCATTACAAGCTTGTCAAATATTGCTCTGTCTTCTGCTGACATGCTGTCAAGGAAGTTAGTACTTGCTACTACTACGTCCGGATGTACGATATGTCTTGTGTATGAATAATACTTGGCTACTTCATAATGCTTAAAGTCTGAATATACAAGCTCACTGTTTTCACCGGCATCAATAACACCCTGCTGGAGTGCTGTATACACTTCTGACTGTGACATTGCTGTACCTGTACCACCCATATACTTAACCATGTTAAGATATGTAGTACTATCATTAACTCTTACAATCATACCCTTAAGGTCTTCTGCTGAGTTGATAGGCTTTGCAGCATATATGTTTCTCTCACCAGCTGTATATATTGTAAGAACCTCGAAATTATATTTTCTTGTTGACTTAAAAAGATCTGTAAATACACCATTTTCTGTTGCTCTTCTTAAGTGATCCATATCCTTATAAAGATAAGGAGCACCTACGATAGCAAAGTTAGAATCATATCCTTCTGGAACTGAACATGGAACGATAGCCATATCAAGAGCACCTGTTCTTATGAACTCTGCCATAGAACCCTGCTCACCAAGTACACCATTGGCATATATAGTCATCTTGTATCTTCCATTAGTTGCTTCTTCGAACTTTTCACCAAGCTCCTTCATAGCCTTATACTGCGGATGATTCTCATTCTGGTTGAATGCTACTCTTATGATCTTTACTTCCTGACCATCTGCACTGTTTGTTGAACATCCTGTAAGTGTAAGACTGGCCAGCATTGTTACGCATAATATTAATGCTATTAGTTTCTTACCCATAAATTCCTCCATATCTGATACATACCCACAATCGGTTATAAACCCTGACAAACAACTAATTGCTGACAGTATGTATCTATTTGATTACTTTAAAAGATCTACGCTTACCTTAACTACAACTTTTCTTACTTCCATAGGCTCGCCATCTGCAACCTGTGGTCTGTGTACATCTGTTGGGAAGAATACACAGAAACATCCTGGTGTAGATGTGATGAAGCCTTCATTCTCAACCTTCTTGTAGAATATAAGATCTCTTTCATCGAATCTTTCATCTACTTCATAATTTCCTGTATCTGGTGTGAAACCTAACTTTTCTCTTCCTGTTACAAGAAACTGTACATCTAAGTACTTCTCATGAACCTCTGGCTTTCTATCTTCTAATGGTTCTGTCTTTGCATCGAATACCTGTGCATATAACTGCTTTCCTTCTATTTCATATACACCAGTTTCCATTTTAGTGAAATCATTACTCTTTAAGTATTCAATAGCTCTCTGTACTGCCTTTGGATAATTAGAATAATCATCCTTTGTGTGGATTGATGAAAATATCATTTTGTTGCTCCTTTCTGTCTGCCTTCCGTCTGCAGACATTCCTTCTTTATTAATATTTTATTATTGAAACTTCGTTATTCTCTATATTAACTGCACTGTCATATTTACTGAACATTATTTCTGCTCTTATCTTCCATGGCATGAACCATGTTTACTATCATCTTATGTGAAGGAACCGGTACACCAAGTCTGTCTCCTGCCTTCACAACTGCACCACTTATTGTATTAACCTCTGTAAGTCTTCCTGCCTTTAAATCAGCATAAATAGAAGTTCTTCCTTCTGGTGAGTTGATTGAAGTATTTCTTACTCTCTCAATCATCTCATCCTCATCAAATTCAAGTCCCATAGCCTTAGCTACCTGCATTGCTTCTTTAATAAGTGTAACTGTCATGTTCCATGCATATTCATCTTCTGCAATGAAACCGATAGGTACCTGAAGTACTCCAGTTAATGCACTAAGTGAGACATTCGTAAATAGCTTATCCCATATAAGCTGCTGTATATTATCATAAATGTGTGTATCAAACCCACATCCGTCAAGACAGACCTTTACTTTATCAAGCATCTTATTCTTGTCTTCTACAAGCATACCTATATTGGTCTTTCCCTTGCCGCCTCTTCTAACATATCCGTTATCAAGAATAGCTCCATTATCTTCTGTTGTTCCGATAATAATTCTTTCCTTTGGAACGAATTCTTCGATGATATCTTCGTGTCCTGCACCATTCTGAAGAGTCATTACATAAGTATTATCACCTATTATTGCTTTATTTTCCATAAGTGCAGCTCTTGAATATAACGCTTTAACAAATATTATAACAAGATCAACTACACCTACTCCTTCGCTACTAAGTAATGCCTTTGGATGATATATTACATCTTTATCATTCTCATATAACTTTAATCCGTCTGCATTAATCTTCTCAACAAGGTCTTCCTTCTTATCTATCATGTAAACATCATTATTCATAGAAAGATGTCCACCATATATAGAACCCATAGCACCTGCTCCAAGTACCGCTATCTTCATAAGTAATCCTCCATTCTT
>JBNMGS010000202.1:0-4353 GCA_050872365.1 Lachnospira sp. | reverse complement strand
CTCGGAATTAAGAATGGTGATAAGATATTGTTTGTAGAGGAGTCTGGAAGAATATATATGATGAATTCTTCGATGGATGCACTTCTGGAAGCACAGAAATCATTTGCAGGAGAGGCAGAAAGGCTTGGACTTAAAGATGATGATGATGTGATGGCAATGATAAAGGAACTCAGGGAAGAAAGCGTGGTGAAGTAGATGAGAATTATGCTTGATACTAATGTACTGATATCAGTATTGCTATTTCCCGGAGCTAAGATGAATGCGATGATGAATTATTGAAGATGTTGATATTCTTGTAACAGGAGATAAGGATTTTTCAGATATAGATGTTGAGAAGCCTGGGATAATGTCTCCTGCACAGTTTATGGAAAATTTTTATAAGAATCTCAGAGAACTTAAAAAATCCATGTGTTTGTAATTAAGCAGATACATTGTGAGTTGTAAAATATAGTTACAAAAGGTAGTAATTATCTATATTTCACGCACTTACAATTATTAATAATAATCTAAAATTGAATATTTTGTGTGGAAGATACTAGAGGTAATTAATGCCTTTAGTATCTTTTTTTATATTCAGAAGGAAAAATGCATATGACAACTAAAGATGTAATTGAAGATGTTTATAAGATTGAATAGTTATATATAAGGAGCGTAATTAATGATAGAACGTAAAAAATATGTATGTCTTGATTTTGAAAAAAGGCGTCTTTTAGAAGAATATCTTAAAGCTGGTTACAACATGAGAGAAATTGCGAATAAGCTAGGTACATCAGAATACACGATATATTACGAATTGCGAAAAAATAACATGACAGCTGCAACATATGATGCGGCTACGGCTCAAAAATATAAGTTAAGAAAAAAGCAAGGAGCAGGGGATGTATAAGAATGTATCAGAGGAGATTATTGTAAACGTAATTAAATCACAAAATGAAATGATTACTAAAATACATAAAGAACTTATAAAAATATTCAGTTCAAAAGATATAAATGATTTTATTGCTGCTGCGACTTTTCATTCTGAATTGAAAGAAGCAACCTCTAAGACGAATGCAAAACACGATCTGCATGATGTTTATGAGCAGTATTGCAAGATAAATCGTGAATGGGATATGAGCGTAAGGTCATATGCCAGGGATTTGGTAGAACGTTTGGAAACAATTAATAGGATAATTGCATGCTACAACAATCTGGTGCAGAAAGAGAAGCTTGTACTTGATATGTTGTATGTGCAGCATTCTTTTAAAGAAGGAAAAGTAATTCTAGATAAAGAATATGGTATTTCAGAACGAACAGCTTTGAGGATAAGGAAGACAGCAATAGATAACATATTGGTTATGTATAACAGTGCATCAACAAACCTTGAACTATATAAGGTTGATGATAATAAAAAAGTTAAATACCGCTAAGGGGTTGGTGGTGTGACGGAACCCGTCACAGAAAGGAGTCAATGATGAAAATTATTACAGTATGGAATTTAAAGGGTGGAACAGGAAAAACCACGACAACATTTAATATGGCAGCTAACCTTGCTAATGATAACAAGGTACTTTTATTAGACCTTGACATGCAGGCTAATTTAACATCATTTTTTGATGTTGATACAAAAAGATATAAGACTAGCAGACCAGATATTGCAGCATTACTTAATAGTACTGACTTGCCAATAAGTAAAAGTATATATCATTCAAGATTTGATAATATTGATTATATTAAAGGATCTAATGATGTTATGAAAATACAGTTATCAGATATTAATGTATTAGGATAAGAATACACAGAAAAAAGATGCCAAGCCTGATGTGTATGCATCAAAGCTTCCTGGGATTATAGAAGAACTTCGTATGCAGAATAAGCAGTTTGTGGAAGAAAAAGACTGGTATAAGTATACAGCATTTACATGTGTTCCAATTGTAGGAGCTGTATATATGTTGCTGCAGGGTGATGAAAAAAATCTTAATAAGAAAAATTTCTGTTTTGCGGCATTTAAGATAAATCTTGCATATACAGCAGCCCTAATAGCAATATGTATAGCATTGTTTTTTGCTGGAAATTTTGTTGGGAAAACAAGTGCAGTTTCAAATAGAGTATCAGCTGGGCAGGAGATGGATGTAAGTGATTCACAGACAGAAACCGAATATACACAGACTTCATCACAGATTATTACAAAAAACAACATGTCTGATGACACAGATATGTCCAAAGAATATACATACAATTCTGATAAAAAAACATTTGTTTTTACACTTGATGGAGTGTCTATGACATATCCTGTGACAGCGGGGCAGCTTAAATCGACTGGCTATACATATATGTCACAAGCTTCACAGCCACATTCACAGGCGATAATGACTTCATATGCAAACAGTAAGTCAGGAACAAAGGTTGCACTGACAATAACATTATCAGATACATTACAGGATGACATTAAGTGCAGCGAAATGCAGGTGAATTTTTCAGATAATACAGAATTTTTAGGACTTAATAAAAAGTCAGACGTAAGCAAAGTGAAGAGTGTATTTTCATCGTCAGATAAGGAAGATATAACAGACTTTAATGAAAGTACAAAAACAGGCAGCATCGTATACAGTATTGAAACATTAAAGATTACAGTGTCAATTAAAAACGGGGCTGTATCATCAGTAACTATTAAATAAATATGTAAAACAGGAGGACTCATTATGAGAGGAATGAAAAGAGAAATAGGAAAAAAGAAGAAACAAAGACTTGTGTTAGTAATAATAATAGCATTAATTGTAGCAGTTATATCACGTTTTGTTGTACCAGTTTCATTATACAGATGGAAAGGCTTGATATTCTTTGTATTGTTTATTGCAATTTCAGGAACTGGCGTGTATTTCGTATCAAAACAGCCGGATGACGATAACAGATATTAATTGACAGGAGGAATAAGTTTATGTTTAAATCAGGAGTTTGTAAAAATAAATCAAAGGAACAGATGATAAGAAAAATAATAGAGCTGGCATTTATCGGATTGGTGGTATTTGTAATAATATATTATCCACAGGTCGCAGCTTTTGCAGATGATGGTGAAGCAGCTGTATCAGGAGCACAGCTTGTTAGTAACACTGTTGGAAAAGTATATGATATAATGTCTGCATTTGTTAGCTCAATCGGTGCAATTATAGTTTTGTGGATGCTTTTTGAAATGGGTATGGCTGTGCAGTCTCAGGAAGGAACAATGCAGGCTAATGGTATTAAAAAAGTTGGCGGTGGTCTTGTTATGGTATTAGCACCACAGCTTATCGGTGCCCTTATTTAGGAGTATCTTATGGATATGTTAGTATCACCTGTGGCGCTTGCTGTGCCACAGTGGTTAATAGATTATGTGAATGGCGGTTCAATATTCATGCTTGCACAGCAGTTGTGGAATTTCATTATGAATCTTGTTATTAACCTTATGGGAATGAATGTAAGTGATTTTATAAATGATGGCGCTGGTGCATGGGAATATATTTCAGAAACAGTTTATCCGTTTTTTCTTGGAATGGGAGCTGTATTTTTGAATATGTTTTCAATGGCAGGGTTTTGTAAACAGGCAAGTAACTTAAAAGAAGGCATAACAATTGAAGCACTTATTGAGCTGTTTATAAAGTTGGTAGCAGCCAATATGCTTATGCTCAACAGCCTTGATATAATGCAGGAAATAAATGCTTTTTCAGTGCAGGCAAGTGGAATTTTGTTTGATTCAGAAAGTATTCCGTCAATCGTTGGTGATGATTATGATATAGGATTTCAAATCGCAATGTCTGCGATTGGACTTATATATTTAATCATGGCAGGGGTATGTTCAATAACAATTCTGATTGAAGTAGCAGGAAGATTTGTAAATCTGTTTATGCTAATGTCATGCGCACCTATAGCTTTATCAACACTTGCAGGTGGCAAAGGTATACAGAATTCAGCTGCAGCATGGTTTAAGAGCTTTGTTACAAGTTCAGCACAGATTATAGTTATAGCGCTTATTATTCAGATAGTGACAAGGATTAACTGGAGTATAACTGCAGCGGCAGATGCAGGCGGATTATCCTCATGGTTTAATGGAGCTATAGGTGTTATAGCTTCAATGGTATTTATGCCACTTTTAGCTTCATGTGTTAAACAGTCAGAGAGTTTTTTAAGAAAAGCATTTGCATTATAAAAATGTGACGGAATCCGTCACAAACGTTAAATTATAAAAGTAATAATAAGTCGCCGATTGTATAATGAAGTTGGACATTAATTAAATAAAAAATAGCTCATAAAGCATTTCTTTGATAGAATGTTAGTTGACTAGAAAAACACAATCAAAGGAGTATGCTTATGAGCCAATTACATTATACCACATCTTCT